>NZ_JAFHKK010000031.1 GCF_016937535.1 Sulfurospirillum tamanense
ATCCTTACAAAAACTTTTTACAAAACGCTTTCTTACCATTTTAGCGACGAAGAAGTTTTTGAAAACAGAGCAGAAATTCGCAAAGCCTTTAAAAGCTATTTTTTACTGCTGAATCAAAAAATATCACTTTTTTTTCGTGGCTCAGAAACCATTGTGGTCAAAGATTTAAAAAAACAGGTGTTCAAAGAACACTCCCAACAGTTTCATGAAAAAAGCAGGCTTTTGGCTCCTTTGTTCGCCCAACTTGAGCGCTATTGTGTCAAAGAAGGGGTCTACATGATTCCCAAAGAGACCATTATTGCTTACGGTTGCGACTATGAAAACATTGAAGATGAAGGAATCAAAAAAGAGCTTTACCGAGAAACTGCCAAAGAAGCATTTTACCTCGATGCACGAGATTTGGTCTTTTTTATGAATGAGAAGCTAACCATTAAAAAATTTGCAAGCTCACAAAACGTACCAACAGACCGACGCGCCTACGGATTACCGCCCGAGGAGCTTGAAAAACTCAAAACCATGGTGTTTGAACAAAGTATTCTTAATGAAATTCAAAGTGGCATAGAACTGCTGCTGAACAACAAATTAAACTTTGCTGTCATTTCCAACGAATACTTTAGAAAAAATGCCATTCCCTTGGTGCAAAACCTTCTTTACCAAGTTGCCTCCATGTATATGGGCGAAGATAGCCATCTCGCTCTCAAAAATGCTTTTGTTAATTATATTTTTAGAGAGCATTTTTGCGCCATTCATGAGCTTTTTGCTCAAAAAATATTAGAGCTTCACGCGCTACGCGAAAAAAACGCAGAGAATTTTTTGCGATTTTTTGATGGAAATATTGAGGTTATTGAGGGAAGGCAGGTGCAAAAACCTGAAATTATTGATGAAAAAGGTCAAAAATGGAATGCTGTTTCCATTTTACCAATCGCCATTCAAAAAATACGTTGCGACAAAGAAAACGAAGCCCTCCAAGAGCGTGTTGAAAAAGCACAAGACAAACACGAAGAAGCTAGCCAAAAACTCGACATTTTTACCCAAGAGAGTGAAGTGGTGCACCAGAAGAAAGAAGTCCTTGATGAAGCCATTAAACAGGCAATGACACAGGGGAAAATACTGCAAGACAGAAACTATGAACTCAAACGCCTACGCAACCAAGGGCAAGCAAACGAAGAGATGCAAAAAGAAATTGCAGAACTTGCTGTTGAAATTAAACACTATTCAAAGGAAGAGGAGAGCTTGCGCAGTTCGATCCGCGAAACCAACAACGCCCTTGAAGCTTTGCGCATTAAAACTAAAAACCTCAACACGGAAATTCAATCCCTTGAACGCTACATCAACGATCACCACAAAAAACTGGACAACCTTCTTCAAGTGTACGCACCCATTATGGAAAAACACGAACTCATTATCGATGCTATTGCTAAAACACTGATGGCAAAATATTAACTTGCCATCAGTGAGAGTTTTCTCAATCTGTTAAGTCCTGATTAAATGCCTCTTGGTTAAATGTTTTACCGAGGTGTGCGCATGCGAGCTTGACATCGCGCTCCGCGTTTCCAAGGCAACTGGTCGCGCCTGGGCTTGGGGTCATGTTAAATAAAATCCCCGTTCCAGGATTAACAGAAGCCTCTCCTAACATTAACTTGCCTTCTGCTTTATTGAGCACTTGTGGGCGAACGCCCCCAAACCCTTGGGCATATTCGATGTCCTCCAACTGCAGTGAAGGGACAATCTTTCGTGCATCTTTAAGAAAAAGACGCTTATTAAAATAAGGAATTTCAAATAAAAAGTTGCGGAAAATATAATTTCTAATGGTGCTGTCTTTAAGTAAATCGTAAAAAATTGTAATAATTTTCTTATCCAAACGGAGGGTTTTAAAGAAGTCAATGACCGTTTTATTACCATGAAAACGTTCCAACTTGGGAAGCACAAGGGCTGTTGGCCCAAAGCGCGTAAATCCGCCAAGTAAAATATCAGGATCTCCATGCAAGGCCGCAAAAGGAAGTTTTGGGTTTTGCACCATGTATACTTTTCCCGTAAGCATCATCTTGGTGGTCACATAAAAACTTCCCGCCACAGGCAAGCAACTATAGTCATGTCCGTAACCCATTTGGTGTGCCAAATACAAAGAGTGTGCCCCCGCATTAACAATCACAAACCCTGCCGTAAAGCTCTTGCCATCACGCGTGGTAAGGCGATGCGTGGAGCCCTCTTGGGTAATTTCCAACACTTCACTGTTTAAAAAGACATCTGTTGTTTTGCCCTCAATTGTTTTGGCGTTTTCCACAAGACTTTTTGCCATAGCACCAAAATCTACGGTGCTGTATTCGTTTTGAACCCCAACACCCACGATAGGTTCGGGCCGCTCATTTCCGTTGGCATCGTACACTAATTTTGGCTCAATCTCTTTGAGTTTTTCTTTTTCATAAACTTCCAAATAAGGGAAAATTTCCTTGAAGTCTTCGTAGCGTTTTCGCATGTACGCCACTTCAGTATCGCCTACTCCAATGGCCATCTTCTGATGCGCGAACATAAATTTGTTTTCGTAACCGTATTGCAAACAATACTTAACAATCATACGTGCAGTGCGTTTGACTGCGCCTGCTTTTTGTACTGTATAGTTTGTCTCAATATCTCCACAATGTATGGTTTGTGAGTTGCCTTTGCCGCTAGAGTTAAGAGTGGCTAAATCGTCGTATTTTTCCAACAAAGCAATAGACCCAATATCTGTGTACTTGGCAAGTTCATAAAACGCTGCTGCACCCGATATTCCACCACCAACCACGATTACGTCATAATGCGCTTGACTCATAAAGCCTCCTCTTTGGCTAAGTTTTTACAATTACATGTAAGCATTAATTGCAAGACAAGACAATTATATTGTGTTAATTTTAAAATAAGATATTTTTGCGTCACCCCTGAACTTTAACTGTCTGTCTTGCCTCTTTTTGTCACTGTCTCACACGCAAACGCTTTTACCTTTAATCTCATTTTTACTACAATGCCTTAAACATTTTCAAAAGGAGTTTTTATGCAACGATGGCAACGTCTTGTGGCAACAGTTCTAGCACTCACTTTCGCACTCACCCTCAGTGCGAACGACAATCGGGTTTACCGTCTTAAACTGGCAAGTTCTTGGGGCAGCACGGTCCCTGTTTTGGGGGATGCTCCCAGCGAGCTTAAAGAGCTTGTGGAGACCATGTCTAAAGGAAGATTGCAACTGCGCATTGACGATCCTAGCAAGCATAAGGCAGGCTTGGCAGTCATGGACTTGGTAAAATTAGGTCAGTATGATATTGGATATACTGCTTCTTATTATTATAAGGGTAAAGATGCAAAATTAAGTTTCTTTACCACGATGCCCTTTGGTCTTTTGCCCCAAGAGCAACATGCGTGGTTTGAGTTTGGTGGAGGCAAAGAGTTTGCCGAACAAGTCTACGGGAAAGAAGGTTTGATGCACTTTCAAGGAGGCAACACTGGCATGCAAATGGGTGGCTGGTTTAAGCGCGAAATCGCCTCCTTAGATGACCTTAAAGGGCTTAAATTCCGCATTCCTGGCATGGGTGGTGAAGTGATGTCAAAGCTTGGCGTTATGGTCACCTCCACACCTATTGGAGAGCTTTATTTGGCACTTGAGATGGGAACCATCGACGCGGTTGAGTGGATTAGCCCCGCTTTTGATATCAACATGGGCTTTCAAAAAGTAGCCAAATACTACTACACCGGCTGGCAAGAACCTGCCAGTGAAACCCAATACCTTGTGAGCAAAAAAACTTATGCGTCCCTTCCGCAAGATTTACAAGTTATCCTAGAAACAGCCATCAACCAAGTGGCCAGTCGTGTTATGACCAAAGCGATGCACCTTAACGTTACCGCTTGGGAAAAAATTAAATCCGAGCACCCCGATGTAAAAGTGGCGAGTTTTCCTGATGATGTGTTGCGTGCACTGGATGCGGCAAACATGGAAATCCTCAACGCAGAAGCGGCTAAAGACCCTTTGTTTAAAGAAATTTTAGAGTCTCAACAAGCCTTTTTAAAACGTGCGCGCCCCTGGACTATGATGGGCGAATACTCCTACATCAACAACACCTCTAAGTAATCTTCTCCTCCCTCGCTTTTTAGCGAGGGATTTCATCCAATTTTTATCTTATTTAACTATACTGCGCTTTCTGAATAACCGTTCATGTTTTTAAAGGGATTTTGACCATGTTTAATAAAAACGACTCCTTGCAACTCAAAGAGTTTGTAGCGCTTGAAGAAAAACAGTATTACCTCTCCACTATCGAAATGGAAGTGCGCCACTCCTGGCAAAAAGATCACGAACGCATCTGTGTCTACGAAACCATGGTTTTTGCTGCGCCCCAAGGCGAGATTGACTATCACAGCAGCCTTTACCACTGCCGTTACCGTACTAAAGAAGAGGCTATCGCAGGACACCAACGTGTCCGCGAAGAGTTGCCTCGCATTATCTTTACATGTAAAAGTTGTAGCAATAAACTAGGAAATTAGCGCAATTGCCTCAATCTCCACCAAGGCGTTTTTAGGCAAGGTCTTCACCGCAACCGTACTGCGCGCTGGTTTATGGTCTCCAAAAAACGTACCATAGAGGGCATTGACCGCCGCAAAATCGTCCATATTGGCAAGAAAAATGGTAGTTTTCACGACCTGCTCTGCCGTTGCGCCACCTGCTTTTAAAACAGCGTCGAGGTTTTCAAGCACTTGCTTGGTTTGTGCTTCGATGCCGCCTTCTACAAAAGTCCCCTCGGGTGTGAGGGCAATTTGGCCTGAGGTAAACAAAAAGTTACCTACTTGGATGGCTTGCGAGTAAGGTCCGATAGCCGAGGGGGCATGGGGGGTTGAAATGGGTTTCATACAGTCTCCTTAAGGGTTTGAATTACGTGCAAGAAGACCTCTTTTAAGGCTTCTACGTCGCGCAATGGGGTGCATTCGTTGGGGGCGTGAATAGTGTCATTAACCACACCAAACTCAATGGTCTCAATGCCAAATTGGGCCAAAAAACGCGCATCGCTTGTGCCCCCTGCAGTGGAGTATTTAGGCTTACTCCCGCACACCGTTTCGATAGCCCTATCAAGGGTTTGGACAATGGGGGCTTTGGCATTGGCCACAAAAGGATGGGCACTTTGGGACAAGCGTAGCGTAAAGTCCACCCCCTCCATTACTGAAGCGATGTAAGCCTCAATCTCTTCTTTGGAAGTTTTCGTGGAATTACGCACGTTGAACATGAGTTTCAAATGACCAGGGCTGACGTTAGTCACTTCCATTCCGCTACGCAAATCCGTCAACACCAACTGGCTTGGGGCAAAGTGGGCATCTCCTTGGTCAAAGTAATGGCCTGCGAGTTTTTCAAGGCGCGGGGCCATGAGGTGCAAGGGATTGGTGGCTTTTTCAGGATACGCCGCGTGCCCTTGGACGCCAAAAACTTCCAAAACCCCGTTAATGGACCCCCGCCGCCCAATCTTAATGGCATCCCCAAAGCGGGTTTCACACGTGGGTTCTGCCACAATCGCCATGTCAGGCAACATGTCAGCCTCTTTCAAGTAACGCAAGATTTCAATGGTCCCGTGGGTTGCATCGCCCTCTTCGTCGCTGGTGAGCATCACCGAAAGGGTGCCTTCAAAATGGTCTATGTCTTGCAAGGCTCGCACAAAGGCACACACGCCACTTTTCATGTCTTGTGCCCCACGGGCGTAAACAATGCCCTCTTTGACTACGGGCTCAAATGGGTTAGTGTGCCACCCTTGGCCCTCAGGCACCACGTCCACATGCCCTGCAAAACACAGGTGTGGGCCTTGACCAAAACGGCGGTATAAAAACAGGTTGGTCGTATCGGCTACATCAATGCGAAGGGGGGTGAAATCTGGCAATTGCGCGGCAAGAAAATCCAACGTGCCTGCGTCGTTGGGAGTTACCGAGGGAAAACGCAAGAGCGTTAAAAACAGGTCGGTTGTTTTTGCTAAAGAATTTTCATTACATGTAAACATTTACCGCGTTCCTTGAGTGGCTAAAAAATTTTTACAATAGGCTTCAATCTTAGGTGCTGCCAGGGTGGCTGGTTCGTGAAAACAGTGCGCGAAATAACTATCAAGCTCGGGGTCAGGGTCAAGGTTATTTAAAATCGAATCCTCGACCTGCGTTGCCATCCACGCGACGTTAATCACCTGCCCCGAAGTGCCAATGCACACGAGCAATTTGGCATCTTCCAACGCAGTGTAGAGGGTTTCATACTGCGGTGCCGCCTCCCCAAACATCACGACATTATGCCGCACAGACGGGCTTTGGCAGGCAGGACACCGCACGCCTTCTTGAGAAGCATACCCAATCTCAAAGACTTCGCCACAGCTTTTACACCGCAGATGCGTAAGCGTACCGTGCAAATGCACTACCTCTTCGCAACCTGCTTTTTCCAGTAAATTGTCCACATTTTGCGTCAAAATCGCCACGTCGCTAGGGTAAGCGCGCTTGAGTCTTGCGAGCATTTCATGGGCGGCGTTTGGGTGTTTGTCTCTCAAATCTTTGCGTCTGGCGTCGTAAAAGGCGTGGACTTTTTGAGGATTGGCCGCGTATCCTTCCACGGAACACACCTCCATGACGTCGTATTCTTCCCACAAACCTCCCGCGTCTCGAAAGGTGCGAATGCCACTTTGGGCACTTAATCCTGCGCCACTAATGCATACAATTTGAGCCATCTTGCCTCCTAGAGGGTTACTACCGTTGCACCAAACCCGCCAAGGGTAGGTGGCGCGTCAGTAAAACTTTTGACACTGGGATGGGCTTTTAAAAAGGTTTTGACCGCGTAGGCGAGCTTTCCTGTGCCAATCCCGTGGTAAATAAGCACCTCATCAAAGCCGTGAATCAGCGCGTCAGAGAGAAACTGGTCGAGCTTTTCCACCGCTTCTTCGCCACGCATCCCGTGTAAGTCCAATTTAATCCCTCCTCGTGTGGTACGTTGAACATCGATTTTGGTTTTAGAGGCTTGCTTGGGCGCGGGATTTCCGCTGCGTTTAATGGCGTGCAAGGGTACATGTAAGGTAATGCCTTCGCATTCGATAATCGCTTTTTCTTTATTGAGCGCTTTGAGCACCCCTTTAGAGCGTCCGTACTTGATGGCATCGCCTACATGTAAAGGTTCTTTGGATTGCAAAGGCGCGGGTGTTGGGACGCGTTTTTTGGCCGCGTGAGCGTGGTTGAGTGCACGGTGGGCCTCTTTGGATTCGGTGGCGCGCACCGCTTCTTTGGCCGCGTCAATGGCCTTTTGGTATTCGCGCTCTAGCCCCGCTTCTTTGGCTTGATAGGAAAGCTCTAGGGCTTCTTCTTTTTCAATCAACCGTTCACTTAAGCGCTTGGCACGGTGTTCTTCTTCTTCCATGGTGCGCAATTTTCGCTTCATAGAAAGCTCTAAATCAATGTTTTTTTGAATGAGGTCGTTGAGGTTTTCTTTATCTTCCCCATAAAGCACCTTGGCCTTGCCAATGAGTGAGGCAGGAATACCATACCGAAGTGCCGTTTCAAAGGCGTAGCTTTTTCCGATAGTACCGTGCAAAAAATCATAAGTGGGGCGTTGGTTTTTTTCATCATACAATGCCGCTAATAATTCTACCCGTTCATCCGTCGCCAAAAGGGAGGCAAGGCGTTTGTGGTGCGTGGTGATGACAAGCTTCGCTCCTTGGGCCATGAGTTGGTCGATGAGCACTTTAAATAAACTCGCCGCTTCGTCCGCGTCGGTTCCAAGTTCAATCTCATCCACGCCCACTAAAGTCGTCCCTTTTTTTCCAAACAAGCTACTAAAATGCACCATACGCCCTGCAAAGGTGGAGATGTCGTTTTTCACATTTTGCGGGTCTTCGATGATGGCTTCGATGTGTTTAAAAGACCCGATGCTTGATTGTGCCGCACTTAAAGGCAAGGGCAAAAGGTATTTGGCCATCAATACCGCACTGAGGATGGATTTTAACAGCATGGTTTTTCCACCCGCGTTCACGCCCGTGACCATCAACACACTGCCTTGAAAGTTTACATGTAAAGGTTTGGGGTCGTGCATGGCAGGGTGCTTGAAGCCTGAGAGTTTAATGGCTTCGCCTTTTGCAGGAAGTAAAAACTCCAAGTTGCGCGACTTGGCAAAACTAATGCGTGCATGGTAGGCGTCAAACCGGTCAAATGCCCCGTTGACGAACTTTAAAAAGGGCTGTTTTTTGGTAAATTCGGCACTGATTTTTTTGCAGTACTCCAACACCACGCTCTCATAATCATCCAAAAGTTTGCTTTCGCGCTTTTTGAGCCCCTCGATGGATTCGGGCACCACATAAAAAAACCCGCTCGCACTACGCCCAATGACGGCACCTTTAAGCACATGGTTAAACCCGCCTCGCACCAACAAGGCTTCTTGAGAATGCAATAAATGCACTTGGTGGTCTACCAGATAAGCCTCAAGACGTTTGGTGGAAAGGAGTTGGCGAAACTGGCTTTGGAGTTGGTTTTTGACCTCGCCCATAGCTTGTTTTATCTGCGTAAAACGTGGGTCGATGTTCTCGTTTAGCTCACCAGAATCCTTAAACCACTCACTAATCTCCTCAACACTAGGAGGTACGATGATAGAAGCAATCCACTCCCCAAGGCGCCCTTCAAAAGGTTGACGCCCCAAAAGGCGAAAGTAGCGAATGATTTTTACAAATTCGGCAATCTCCCCAAGGCGCAAAATCCCTTGCTTGGTCAAATGCACCAACGGTGTGTCGAGGTTTGCAACCGTAGGAGGTGCGGGATAGAGGTAGGTTTGAAGCTGGGAAATCATTTCAAAATGAAGCTTAGAATCCCCTTCTAAAAAAATCGGTTTTTCACGGGCTAAAAAGGCGTGATATTCCCCAAGGTAGCCCTCAAGGTCAAGCCGGCTAAAGAGGTCACTCACTCGCTTGCCACCTCACAATCACGCAAGGGAATGATAACCCCGCGAATCTCACGCGCGCTCCCTTTGGCGACAAAAGATGCCGTACCATTTTCATAACCAAAACGCGTAGCATCCACCAAAACCCCTTTACATGTAAGGGTACCGCCTTGGGAAAAGTGGTTGATTTTTTCGCGATCATGCAGTTGCTGTTTGGAAGAGATAGCGTTATAAACCATGCCCAAAATCACTAAGCTCGCAACAACACCCACAATACCCCACTTTGCTTTTGGCGCAATGGTCTCTTTGTCAATCATCATTAGTGCTACAACCACCAAGAGTAACACTAAAAAAGCAATTATTTGCATGGACATTTTCCTCGTAGTTGGTAGGTAATATCCCCTGCCCCAAAGCCAATCACCAAGCCCTGAGAAAGCAAGGTGTGGTGTGCATCCTCTAACACAAGCGTCTCTTCTTGACGCACAACGCACGACGCAAAACGGGGAGTATAGCGGGCAAACTCTTTTTCAAAATCAATAAACCGTTCCGCCTCACCCGCCGACCACACGGGCAAAATCACCAAATCATCCACCCCTTCAAAACACGCCTTAAAGGCTTCAAGGTTGTCCACCGTGCGCGAGTACTTGTGGGGTTGCCAAATGGCTGTCACCCGCGCGAGCCCCATGGCTTTAGCGTAGGTTTTGGCTGAAGCCAGGGTGGCTTTGATTTCTGTCGGATGGTGGGCGTAATCATCGATGAGGGCAAATTCCTCATCCACGCGTAAAATATCAAAGCGTTTTTTGATGCCTCGAAAGTTTTTAAGCTTTTCGCGTACGGTTTCGATGTCGTACTCTGTCAAACTCGCCAAAATCGCCAAAGACGCATCCAGAGCGATATGCTCCCCAATGCCCCACACTTCAAAGGTCCCCAAGTCTTTGAGGTTAAACCGCGTAAAAGGTTCGTTGTGGCGAATCACCGTCGTGAGCTCTTTGATGTCTTTGCTGGGGTAAAGGCGAATAGCTTCTAAGCCCTCTAGCGTCCCAAGGTAAGGGTCTTCCGCATTAATAACCCGCACCGAAGCACTTTCTAAAAAGCGGCGATACGCCCCGTAAAAGCGCTCATAGTCGTAGTTATAGTATTCCATATGCTCAGGTTCGGCGTTGGTGACAACAGCCACGTACGGGTTAGAGTTTAAAAAGCTCTCATCACTTTCATCGGCTTCAAAGATGACGTTTTTGCCCTCTTTGTAAACCATGTTGGTACCAAATTGCTTTGATTCGGCCCCAATAATCACACTGCCCTCTACCATGGACGCTAGCATTGCGCTGGTGGTGCTTTTCCCGTGGGCGCCTGCTACAGAAAAGACCCGACGCTCTTTGAGGATAAACAACAACGCTTCTTTTCGAGACACAACCAATTTACCCTGACGTCGCGCCTCGACCATTTCTACATTATCAGGCTTAATCACCGCCGAATACACCACATAATCTTGGTCGCCAATGCTTTCTTTACAATGAGGCACGCACACCGTAATGCCCTCTTTTTGCAAAGCGTCAGTGATAGTTGTTTGCTTAATGTCTGAGCCCGTAATATGGTGCCCTTGTTGTTTTAAAAACCGCGCCAATGCTGAAAGTCCGATGCCACCGATACCAATAAAATGTATTTTTTTCACGCCCACCCTTTTAAAAAATCTCGTATTCTCTCCAGCGCTTCTCGCACCCGATCTGGGGTTTCAACCAACGCTATGCGTACGTAAGCATGTCCCATTCCACCGCGTCCAAGGTAGCTTCCGGGCAACACTTTGACCCTTTGAGCTTCGTAGAGCGCTTTAGCAAAGGCTTCGCCATCCCTTACATATAACCACAGGTAAAAGGTGGCTTCCGAGGGCGTGATGCCTAAAATCTCACGAGCCAGTGCCATGTTTTGCGCGTAAACCCTGCGCGCCTCTTCCACGTGGGCTTCGTCCCTCCATGCCGCAATGGCCGCCATTTGCAAGGGCAAAGGCGAAGCACATCCCACGTAGGTGCGGTACTTCGCGTATCCCTCTAACAACTTCTTATCTCCCGCAATAAAGCCCGAACGAAGCCCGGGGGCACAACTGCGCTTAGAGATGGAGTTGACCACCAAGGTGTTGCGGTACGTGGTATTGCCAATGGCTTTGGCCGCTTCGAGGAGTGAAGGGGGTGGTGTGCTGGTGTAGATTTCGCTGTAGCACTCGTCATTTAGCACCACTACATCTTGTTCTACCGCCAAGCGGGCCCAAGGTTTTAAAGCTTCAAGGTCCATCACACGGGCTGTTGGATTGGAGGGTGAGTTGAGGATAATCAAATCGCAATCCTTTAACACAGCAGGGTCGCACACGGGCAAAAAACCGTTTTCTTCTCGTAGTTCTAAATGCACAACCCGTGCACGCGCGGCGATGGCGGCGCCTTCGTAAATCTGATAAAACGGGTTCACAAATCCCATCACAGGATGAGGCACATCGAACAACGCGTATTGGGGAAAATTAAACAGCACTTCACGGGTGCCAAAGGTGGGCAAAAGCATCCCCTCTTCAAGGGGCACACCAAAGCGGCGTTGCATGAATTCCCGCTGGGCTTGTCTTAGGCCCTCTTCTCCTGCTGTTTTGGGGTATTTATTGAGCAAAGAGGCCTCTTTAGCAAGAGTCTCTTGGATAAACAGTGGCGTTGAAAATTGAGGTTCGCCTATGGTTAATGCAATGGGCGAAAGGGTACAAGGGGAGGTACACTCAGCTAAAAGCAACTCAAGTTTTTCAAAAGGATAAGGTTCAAAGTGCATGACGCTCCTTTTAAACAGGCATGGAAAAGGTTTGGTGAATCAATTCCCCTGCTGCGTCAAAATAGAGGTAATACAACACGTCTTTTTTCACACTCAACCCCGCCAAATAGCGCAATGCCAAATTAGCCTGCAAAGAAGCAATGTGCATAACAATAGGTGCAGCAATCCCTTCGGGTGTTTTGTTTAGCACCTTAAAAGCATCAAAACTGCTTTTTTCAAAAAAACAAACTTGGCCATTAAACGCTTCTACGGAGCCGTAAATCCACGGGGTACTGACGCGCTTAGCGTACGCATTAATGGCCGCGCGCGTAGGAAGGTTGTCTGTCGCATCCAAAATCAAATCTACTTCTATCCCTTTACATGTAAAGGTATCAAAGTCCATCAAATGGGGCACTACTTTCACGCCACCATAGCGTGCTTCTAAAAGTGAACCTAGCACCTTGGCTTTAGGCTTGTTTTCATCTTCCAACTTAAACGCGATTTGGCGGTGAATGTTGTGCAAACTTACTGTGTCAAAATCGACCAAATGAATCTCGCCAATACCGCTACTTCCTAATCCTATACCCAGTGAACTGCCCAAGCCTCCGCTTCCGATAATCGCAATGCGCTTGGTCGTCAAAGAGGCCTGCACCTCTTCCCCCCAAAGTTGCACTTGCCGCGTAAAATAGTTCATACAATTACTCCTTTTTTTGCCCATTGCGTGCGCCATCCCCAGACACGCCGCGCTTCAGTAAGCAAAGCTTTATCGATTGTCGCCACCAATAGTTCTTCTTTATCGGCAAGTGAAACCTCAATTTCACCGTGCGGATTCACCAAAAAACTGTCTCCATAAAAATGCCAACTGCTCTCTTTTTCTTTATAGCTTCCAATGCGATTGGTGCGCAAAATGTAGACATTGTGCGTTAGTGCACGCATTCGCAATAATTCCCGCCAACGTGACCCGCTATCAAAAGCCGACACACTCGGCATCAGCACCGCATCTACCCGCTTTTTATCCACCTCAGCCCACACGGCGTCAAAGTACGCTTCAAACCCATTGACAATCCCATAGCGCACGCCTTCGTGTACAAATACGGGAAGATCATAGCCCGCCTCAGGCTCTAAAAAAAACTTTTCTTCGTTCCAATGCTTGAAATGGATGAGCCAATGCTGTGGATAGTAATGGGTAGACCGTGGGGAAAATTTGGCCGTCACCTTAACAAACCCCTCTTTTTTGACTAACACCAAGGGCGCGATTACAGTTAATTCGTACTTGGCAGACAAGGCTTTGAGGGATTTTATTTTGTAATTACTTTGCTCTTTTGCCATACTTTGAGGCATCGTGGAGAGTTCTTTAAAAAAACTGTTTAGCACATACTCACCCAACACCACAATGCCAATGCCTTTTTTGGCACAAATACGAAAATAATAATCCAATTTCGCGTCACTCATTGGGAGAGTGGGGAGTTGCAACCCAGCTACTAAACTCACGCGATCTCTCCCTTGGCGTGCTCAAACGCCAACTTGGCATTTTCTAACATCTTGGAAGCTTCCTGCAAGGCTTTCATCCCTTTTTTATAGGCCTCCACACTCTCTTCTAGCGTCATTTCAGGCGCGTTGAGTTTTTCTAAAATCTGCTTTGCTTCTTGCAATTTTGTTTCAAAATTTTCAGCCATGTTATGCCTTTGCTTCCAACGCACGCTTGATGTGCATATCGATTTTATCAAGTTCTACTAAAAAAGCGTCGTGTCCGTATTTGCTGTCTATCTCAATATATTCTGCCAAATGCGCACGCCCCAAATCGTCCATGGTTTTTTTAATGGTTGCCATCTCTTCAGGTAAAAACAACAAATCTCCCCGAAAACCAATCAACGTCAATTTGGCGCGCACATGACTGAGTGAATCGTGCAACGATTCAAAGTTGCGCGTCGCATCAAAAATATTCATCGCTTTAATGATGTACAAGTAACTTAAAGGGTCAAAGCGCTTAGAAAAGTTGTGGCCGTTGTACTCCAAATACCGCTCCACTTGAAAGCGACCAAAAAGCTCATACAAACCATCTGTGTCTACGTAATTGCGGCCAAATTTTTTCGCCATCGAATCAGGGCTTAAAAAACTAATATGACCCGCCATGCGCCCAAGAGCAAGACTCACCAGTCCATCTTCTTGAATCTCTTTGGGGTCGTATTGCCCCTCTTTAAATCTAGGGTCATTCAGTACGGCTTCCATAGCAATTTTATTAAAGGCAATCGCCCAAGGTTGCGTAGCGTAGGTTGAGGCCAAAGAAATAATGCGTCCAGAAAAATTAGGGTGCTCAATCGCAAAACAAAGCGCTTGCATCCCTCCCAAAGAGCCCCCAATGACAGCATGGGCCTTATGAATCCCAAGCCTGTCAAATAAAAACCGTTGGGCGCGCACCATATCTGTAATAGTCACCACGGGAAATTTCAAACGGTAGGGCTCGCTGCTTGGAAAACGTGGGGACATGGGGCCAGTAGAACCAAAACAGCTCCCAAGTGTATTCACACAAATAACACAATACCGCGTTGTATCTATGGCTTTACCATCTCCGATGATGCCATCCCACCAACCGGGCTTGGTTTCGTTTTCATAGCGTCCTGCAGCATGGTGGGAGCCTGTGAGGGCATGACATACCACAACTGCATTAGACTTGTCCGCATTGAGCTCCCCGTAAGTTTCGTAAGTCAAATCAAAAGGTTCTAAAATCCGCCCACTTTCTAGGTAAAGCGGATTGGTAAAATGCTCTGTTTTGGTACGTATTTTCACAACCCGTTCGCCTTGTTTGTGCTACTAATTGACACGGTAATTTGGCGCTTCATGGGTAATAATCACATCGTGCACGTGACTCTCTTTAAGCCCCGCGCTCGTAATCTCCACAAACTCTGCTTTGTCATGAAAAATTTCCAAGCTTGCCGCGCCCACATACCCCATGGATGAGCGCAGTCCGCCCACCATCTGATGCACCACACTTTTGACACTACCCACATAAGGAACGCGCCCTTCAATGCCTTCAGGCACCAACTTATCCGTCGCTGTTCCTTCTTGAAAATAGCGGTCTGTGCTTCCTTTAGACATCGCACCAATGCTTCCCATACCGCGGTAGGTTTTGTACTGGCGTCCTTGATAAACAATCAACTCTCCTGGGCTCTCATCGGTTCCGGCTAACAAACTTCCAATCATGACGCTGCTTGCGCCCACAGCCAATGCTTTTGCCACGTCGCCAGAATATTTGATGCCCCCATCGGCAATCACAGGAATCCCATGTTTTCGCCCCACGCTCGCACACTCTTCGATGGCAGAAATCTGAGGCACACCCACACCTGCTACGATGCGCGTGGTACAAATACTACCTGGCCCGATGCCGACCTTGATTCCATCCACTCCTGCCTCAATCAACGCCAGTGCCGCTTCGGCCGTAGCAATGTTCCCTGCAATCACATCTACCCCGTCGATCTCATCTTTGATGCGTTTAACGGTGTCGATAATCCCCTTGGAGTGCCCATGGGCCGAATCAAGCACCAAGACATCCACTCCCGCCTTCGCTAGGGCATGGGCACGGTCATATTGGTGCACCCCAATAGCTGCACCCGCGCGCAAGCGACCAAAGCTATCTTTGTTGGCCGCAGGGTACTCTTGGCGCTTCTTCAAATCTTTAATAGTAATCAACCCCTCAAGCCGTCCTTTTTCATCCACGATAGGCAATTTTTCCACCTTGTTGGTGTGAAAAATACGCTCAGCTTGGTCAAGATCACACCCCAAAGGTGCTGTAATAAGCGGGGCTTTGGTCATGGCTTCTTCCACCAAACGGGTAAAATCGTTCTCAAAGCGCAAATCACGGTTAGTCAAAATTCCCAAAAGATAGCGGTCTTTATCTACAACTGGAACTCCAGAAATGCGGTATTCAGACATAATGTCTAGGGCGTCTTGAATGGTTGCTTTTGGCCCTATAGAAACAGGGTCTATGATAATCCCGCTTTCACTTTTTTTCACACGGCGCACTTCGCGCACTTGCGATTCAATGTCCATGTTTTTATGAATAATACCAATCCCGCCAAGGCGTGCCATCATGATGGCCGCGCGGTGTTCTGTTACTGTATCCATTGCCGCAGAGACAATGGGAAGATTAAGGGGAATGTTACGTGAGAGCATGGTTTGGATATTAACTTCTTTAGGAAGAACTTCAGAGTACCGAGGAACAAGTAAAACATCTTCAAAGGTAAGTGCTCGTTTGCGAATTTTCATCATGGTTTTTCTCCTTTAGCGTGTAAGCGCGCGTTCAAGTGAAAGCGCACCGTCAAATAGGGTTTGTTCTGCGTATGCTTTTGCGACCAATTGCCCACCAATAGGCAATCCCTCTTGGCTCATCCCCAAAGGAAGCGCCAAGGCAGGAAGTCCAGCGAGGTTAATCGAAATGGTATAAATGTCACTTAAATACATTTCCAAAGGATCGCTAATGCTACCAAATTCAAAAGCGGGTGTAGGGGTTACTGGCATAAAAATTAAATCGGCTTCTTCAAAAATAGCCTCGTAATTCTCTTTAATCAAGTGGCGTGCTTTTTGTGCTTTGATGTAGTAAGCATCATAGTAGCCACTACTAAGCACAAAAGTTCCCAACAAAATGCGACGTTTTACCTCGTCCCCAAAACCTTCACTGCGGGTTTTTAAGTACATTTCTTTTAAACTCGCGGCTTCTGCGCGGTTACCATAGCGCACGCCATCGTAGCGACTAAGGTTAGCGCTAGCTTCGGCGGTGGCAATGACATAGTAGGTTGCCACATCATACTTAGTATTCATAAGGTTTTTGTAAACAATCGTATGCCCCTGAGATTCAAGAGCTTTGATGCCTTCTTGCATTTTTTCTTGAATAGAAGGCGCTGCCCCTTCGAGGAAATTTTCAATGACGGCAATGGTGAGTTTGCGATCAGGGTTAAGTGCGGCACTCACGGCTTCATGCGCCATGCGTGCACTTGTGGAATCTCTCTCTTCGTGTCCTGCTAGGATGTCATACAAAATAGCTGCATCTTCGACGTTTTGAGTAATGGGTCCGATTTGGTCAAGGGAACTTGAAAAAGCACCCAAGCCATAGCGGCTCACTTTTCCATAGGTGGGTTTCATCCCTACGCATCCACAAAATGCTGCAGGCTGACGGATGCTCCCGCCTGTGTCGCTCCCAAGTGCTGCAATGGCAAGGCCACCAGCAACCGCAGCGGCACTTCCGCCACTACTGCCTCCAGGGACACATGCGTGGTTGTGGGGATTTTTTGTTTTGCCGTAGTAAGAAGTTTCTGTGGAGCTTCCCATAGCAAACTCATCCATGTTTGTACGACCAAAGGGCGCCAACCCATGCTTAAGAAGATTATCTATCACTGTTGCGTTGTAAGGTGCAACATAACCTTGCAAAATTTTAGACGCGCTGGTAACGTTCCAGCCCTTAACTTGAATGTTGTCTTTAATGGCAATGGGGATACCCTCACCAAGGGTATTAAGCGGTTCACCCGTCAATTGCTCCACATAGGCACCCAAGGCAGCATTTTTTGTGATGTTGTCTTTGAGTGTTGCGCGCAAAGCAGCAAGCTCCTCCTTGGGAAGCGCCATAGCTTCTTTTAATGTCATTTCATATCCTTGATTCTCTTTTTATTAACCAACATAATCCCAACACCAATCATCAATACAACCGCGCCAATCGCGCCAAACACCACCCATAAGCTCACAGGCTGTGCAAGGTTAAGCATGGGTTAACACCTGCGCGCATCTAGGGCAAGGAGTGTTTTCATCCTCTGCGGCGTACTTCCAGCACCGTGGGCACTTCGCCTTTTCGGAACGCCACAAGACAAAAGAGGTGCCATTGGCTTCAAATTTACCCAGCATTTCCGTCTCAAGCGCACGAGGAGAAATCCCACTGACCGTAAGCCAATCTTGTGCGTCCTCTTCTCTAAGCACTTCATAAAACAACGGTGCTTTAGTTTCCACTACAAGCTCTAGCGTGGATTTGATACGTTTTTCTTTTTTCAGGCTGTCGACAATTTCAAAAAACTTTTCCCGCACTTCTTGGGCGCCTTCTAGTTTACATGTAAAGGCTTCAATAGGCGCATAAACCAAATCAAATACGCTTTTTGCCTCTTGTTTGATAATGGGCGGAGCGTATTGCAACACTTCGTCCACCGTATAGGTAAGCACAGGTGCAAGAAGTGGCAAAAAAGCCCGCGTCATATGGACTATCGCGCTTTGGGCTGAGCGTCTTAGACGGTCTTCTTTTCCATTACAATACAAGCGATCTTTGGTAACATCAAGGTAAATACCGCTGAGCTCCACCGTCATAAAATGGGTTAACAGCGCGTAGCCTTTGGAAAAATCATACTCCCTAAAAGCTACTTCCATACCGCGCAACACCTCTCCCGCTTCGCCCAAAATCCAGCGGTCAAGCTCACTCATTTGAGAAGGGGCTACAACCTCTTGCACATCATAAACACACGAAAGCATAAAACGCAATGTGTTGCGGATTTTTCGGTATTGCTCGCTGACTTGCTTAATAATAGTGGGGCTGATTTTCAAATCCGTAGCATAATCACTCATGCCTACCCATAAGCGCAAAATCTCAACACCGTTTTGTTTGGCAATATCCTCAGGAGCCACCACGTTGCCCTTGGATTTGCTCATTTTTTCACCCTTTTCATCTACAGTGAAACCATGGGTAAGAATCTTGCCATAAGGTGCTTTTCCACGAGCAGCGGTGCTTACAAGTAAAGAACTTTGAAACCACCCGCGATGCTGGTCGCTACCTTCAAGATACATGGAAGCAGGATATTCTCCCGCATCGTAAGAAGAAGATTCGAGCACAGCTTTCCATGTGCTTCCACTGTCAAACCATACATCCAAGATGTCCATCACTTTTTCAAGATTTTGAGGATCAAGCGTACATGCAGAAGGGAGCAATTGGGCAATGGGCTTATCCCACCACACATCCGCACCTTCCTTCTCAAAAAGCGCTCCAATGTGCTCTAAAATAGTCCCATCAAGCACCACCTCGCCCGTGGTTTTGTCTCTAAAAAATGCAATCGGTACTCCCCAGTCACGCTGACGCGAAATACACCAATCGGGGCGATTTTCAATCATCGTTCCCAAGCGTTTTTTGCCACTTTGGGGATAAAAACGTGTATTTTCCACTTCCCTTGAGGCCAAATTTCGCAAGGTTTCACCTTCGATTTTTGCCTCATCCATAGCAATGAACCACTGGCGGGTGGCGCGGTAAATCACCGGTTTGTGGGTACGCCAGCAAAAAGGATAGGAGTGTTTGAATTTTGAGCAATGCAACAATTTCGCGCCCAAAAGCTCCAAAATTTGCTCATTGGCGCGAAACACATGCTCACCCACAAAATGCGCAGGAAGGAGTTTTTGATGCACAATGCTCTCGTCGTATTTGCCCTCCTCATCCACGGGCATCACCACTTCAAGGCCGTATTTAAGGCCAACCCTATAGTCTTCTTCACCATGCCCTGGAGCAGTATGCACTAGGCCTGAGCCGCCATCCACCATGACATGCTCACCTAAAATCAATCGGGAGGAGCGACCGTTGAGGGGGTTGGTGGCAAACAGGTTTTCGACCTCTTCGCCTTTAAACTCTTTTTGAATTTCACCTTGCGTAATGCCAAGCTCGCTTAGTTGCGCCACCAAGGCTTTTGCTACTACATAGCCCTCGCTCGTCACGACATAAGGCTCAGTAGGGCTTAGGGCGATGGCCACATTAGCAGGCAATGTCCACGGCGTTGTTGTCCAAATCACAAAAGAAAGCGGGCCTTCAATACCCAGTTTTTCGCACACCTCAGGGCTTCCCTCGAAGGCTACAAAAATAGAGTAATCCTCTTTTTGCTCATACTCCACTTCTGCTTCTGCTAAGGCGCTTTTAGCTGCCCACGACCAATACACAGGCTTACTGCGCTCCACAAGCAGTCCTTGCTTAACCACCTCGCACAAGGCGCGGTAAATGTCCGCCTCAAAGGCGTATTTCATGGTAAGGTAAGGATTTTCCCAATCCCCGATAATCCCGAGAGATTGAAACTCTTGGCTTTGAATATCAACAAATTTCTGGGCGTGTTCGCGGCACAATTGGCGGATTTTTGTTTTAGGAAGGGTCTCTTTTTTTTCTTTGCCAAGGGCTTTTTCTACTTGCTGCTCAATGGGCAAACCATGGCAATCCCATCCTGGCACATAACGCACCGATTCACCAAAGAAATAGTGGGTTTTAACAATCACGTCTTTGAGGATTTTATTAAGGGCATGGCCAATATGAATATGTCCGTTTGCATAAGGAGGGCCATCGTGAAGGTTAAAGGCGCGCGTGGCGTTGGCACGATTTTGAATCATTGTCTTGTAAGCCGTATTGTTGCGAAACCATGTGGCGTAGTGAGCGGGTTCTTTATTGGGCAAATCACCTCGCATAGGAAAGTCTGTCTTGGGCAACAGCAGCGTCTCTTTGTAATCCATTTCGTTCTCTCTCCTCGAAAGCATCCTGCAGATAAAATTTGGCTATTTTAGCTTAAAAGTATTTAAGAAGCACTTATCACGCGCCAAAACAACGGCTGTGCTATAATGCTTTGACGAATTCACAAGGAGCGCCCATGGCCCACGCACTGCTAATTGTAGGGGACTCGCTAAAGCTGAACCCTCTCATGCTAGCATACATCGAACGTGCTTATGTTGCTCACTTTTTAGAGCGCGGCAACACGTACTTTGTCTCCAAAAACGACACCAAACTTTTCATGACACTCGAATCCCTTGTTCATCAGTATGACACTCTTAGCATTGGAGCCTCTAGCGAGAGTTTTCACTTGGTGGGAAAGGTGCTCTCTACCCTCACCGAAGATACATTGGTACTCAAAGAAGAGACACTCGCCCCCTCCAAGGCTACGCAAATTTCCAAGGGAAGCTATGTGTTAACAATGGATGAAAAACAAGTGAACGTTTTGGGAATCAGCCAAAACAAAACACTTCCTGCTTTCTTGTCTGACGTGCCTGCACAAAAAACTTCCTTTAGCCTCATTGGGATAGATGAAGACTCTTGTCGCATTCTCCTAGAGCCTCTGGCGCAAACCTTTGAAATTGGTTTACATGTAACGCCTCTTGTGGAGGGTTGGATTAGTATTGCGGCAAAGGCGCAAAAATACGGCCAGATTGAACATTTCCTGAAAAGTGTTGGCGCACTTTTTGGCGACAAAATGTTTCGTGCACAACATCCTGTGGAGCACATCGTCTCCCAGCTTGCTTACCATAAAAAACAGATCACCTGTGCCGAAAGTTGCACAGGCGGGCTTATCGCCTCAATGCTAACAAAAACCCCGGGTGCTTCTGCTTGTCTTTTTGGAAGCCTTGTTACCTACGCCAACACCCTTAAGCGCGCATGGCTAGGCGTAGATGCGCACATCCTCAAAACCAGAGGAGCAGTTAGTGAAGAGTGCGTGCATGCTATGCTCGCTGGCGCGCTTAATGCCTCAAAGGCAGACATTGCACTGGCCACAAGCGGCATCGCAGGACCCGATGGCGGAAGTGAACAAAAACCTGTTGGAACTGTTTTTGTTGGTGTGGGCAACAAAGAGGGAATGCGGACGGTAGAACGCCTGCTTCTTCAAGGCGATAGAGAGTACATCCAACAACAAAGCGCTTACCACGCTTTGAGACTCCTTATCCAAACCCATCCCCATCTCTTTTTGAGATAAAAAAGGGTTGGTTCGCTTTTTTGTTTTTTTTCCTTGACAAAGGAATTTTTTTTGCCTATAATTTCATCCTCTTTTTAAGAGACCTGAAAGACACGTGACTCGTTAGCTCAGCCGGTAGAGCATCTCCCTTTTAAGGAGGTGGCCGTTGGTTCGAATCCAACACGGGTCACCATTTTTTTTGGACCCCTTCGTCTAGTGGCCCAGGACTCTGTCTTTTCAAGGCAGCAACAGAGGTTCAAATCCTCTAGGGGTCGCCAGAACGTTC
>NZ_JAFHKK010000032.1 GCF_016937535.1 Sulfurospirillum tamanense
TAGAAAAACCGCCATTTTTAATTATTTTTCTTTTTTTTCGTTGCTTTTTGAAAATAAAGCCACATTGAACCAAGCAGTCCTCCCACAATAAGTGGCATTACCCAAGGATTTTCCCCAATGTATCCCACAAAACGCATTAGTGGCGCACCTGCTTTATAGCTTACTAGTCCTAAAATAATTGCCCATAAAGCAGCGGAGATTCCATTAAGAACATTAAAGCGCGCAAAAGAGTATTTGGTTAACCCAATTGCCAAAGGAATAAGCGTCTTAATGCCATATAGAAATTTTTGAAAAAAAATAATCTTATCACCATAGCGTTTCATTAAAATATGCGACAAGGCAATTTTGCGTCGGTGTTTCAAAATATAGGGCATCATCTGGGGGCGATTATAACGGCTCATGTAAAACAACAAAGTATCACCCAGCGCGTTTGCCACAGCAGCAACTACAATCGAAGCTGTCAAGTCCATTTGCCCCGAATACGAAAGCACTCCTGCAGCAATGATGGCGACCATGCCCCCGCCCAACGAATACAAAAACAAAATAATATAACCGTACGTCGAGAGTGACGTAAACATCTCTTCCAATAAAACTCCTTAACGGCGCTCTAGCCTTTTTAATGTTTCCACAAAACTTTTGGCCGCAAAAGAGTCTGCAGGTGTTCGTGCATCACCGTCTGCGCCAATCACCGACCCACCCAATGAAACTCCCGCAAACAGACCTCTGTTGTTTGCATACGCATAAATATCTTGCTTTAAACTAAAATCTCGCATGTGTGTTATGCTTGCCCCCATGGGTCCGGCGGCCACGGAAACATCTGCACCAAGGGTAATTTTTCTGCTCCTAATGGCTTCAGCCACTTCGTACTTCATGATAAACAAAATAATATCACTACGCTCTACGCCAAACTGAAAACCCAAACTTCCCCCGCCAAGCGCTACATGTAAAGGGCTTTCCCATCCATTGATTCCTTTAATACTCATAACGCCATTCCCAAAAAGTCCGCCCACAAAAAAGCCAACACGGGTTACATCAGGCAGCACCACAATGGCATTTGCCTGAGCAAAAAGCTCAACAGGAATACTTTCAGGTTGGTTTCGCATAATCAGTTGAAGCGCATTTGCAGATTCTAGTGTACGCTCTTCGTTGCCCCAAAGCAGTGACGAAACAAAAACCATACATGTAAATAATCTAACAATGCGGTGCATTTTCGCCTCCTTATTGGTTTTCAAAATAACGGGCAAAGGTGCCCTCTTTGGAAAGCAACGTATGCTTGTCGCCCTCTTCCAGCACCCTACCCTTGTCCAGTAAATAAATATAATCTGCCATACGAATAGTGCTTAGCCGATGGGCGATAATTACTGTTGTTTTTCCTTTTAGATAAGAATCAAGCCCTTCAAAAAGAGCCTTTTCTGTGTGTACATCTAACGCGGAAGTGGATTCGTCTAAAATCACTACATTAGGATTCTTAACAATCATGCGAGCAATGCTCAAGCGCTGGCGCTGTCCACCTGAGAGCCTAATGCCATCTTTTCCAACAAGAGTATCAAGCCCCAAAGCTTGCTCATAAACAAATCCTTCAAGTTGAGCAATCGCAACAGCCTCTTGAAGCTTGGCTTCACTGACTTCTTCGCCCATGGTAATGTTCATGCGTATTGTGCCATTAAAAAGCTGTGGGTTTTGTAAGACAAGGAAGACATTTTCCCGCACCACATCAAGGCCAATCTCGCGCACATCCACATCATCAAACAAAAGTGCACCCGAATCAATGGGATAAAATCCCACAATAATCTGAGCCAATGTGCTTTTTCCACTACCACTAGCTCCCACAATTGCCACCCGCTTTCCCCGAGGTATCTCCAAAGAGACATGTTCTAAAATAGACTTACTGGCTTCATAGGAAAATGTCACATCTTTTAACGTAATTCCATTAGTCTGGTGTTGCACGAAAGGGTTTTTAAGGTGAGGAAAATTTGGCTCTCGAGGAAGTTTTAGCAAAGTATTAATGCGCTCTAGGGCAGCCTTGGCATTATGAAAGGCGTACTGTACACCCAAAATTTCTTGCACGGGACCCATCATCACCCACAAGTAACCAAAAATTCCCAACATAAGACCGATACTCAAATCTGAATATGCCACCACTAAAATGCTTGCGGCACGAAAGATTTCAAACCCACCTAAAAATACTAAAAAGGAAAATCGCGCAGCTGCATCACTCTTGTACCCAAAAGCTATAGATTCATCCTTAATGGTTTTAGCTTTTGCCTCCACTTCTCCAATAAAACGCTTTTCTTGGTTACTAGCACGCACTTGCGAAAAAAGATCAAGGGTTTGGCTAAGGGCTGTTTGAAAAAGCTCAAAAGCTTCGTTTTGGCGTTTTTTTAAAACAGAAACCGAACGGGCTATTTTGGTTGTCAACACGACAACAAAAGGATTAAGCAGTAAAATAAACAGTGCTAATTGCCAGTGAATTAGCAGTAACACCACCCCAACACCCAAAACAGTCAACACCGAAATAAGTAAACGGCTAATCGTCGTGCCCAAAAACTCATCGACCGTCTCAACATCCACCACTAGCAATGCATTGGCACGGCTAGAGCCAAAATGTTCGTAACTACTAAGCGCAACGCCCCCGAGGTGCTTTAGTACCTGCTGGCGCAATCCAAAGGTGATGGTTTTTGAAATAATCGTAAAATATTTTGTTTGAAAAAAATTTAAAACAAAAAAAACAAAGCGCATCAAAAGGGTTAACAAAAGAGCCACAAAGACATACATGTAAGGAGGCTGAGTTTCCCCCAAAAGCGCATCAATACTTTGCACCAAAATACCCGGTTGTGCCAGAAGCACTTCATCGACCAGTAGAGGCATCAAAAGAGGAACTGGCGTACTAATAACCACTGCTAAAACAGCAATAGCATTGGCCAAAAAAAGTTCTTTTTTAAAGGAAAAGAGCATCTTAAGAAGATGTGAAAGTGTTACTGTACTTTTACGCAGCATCTTATCCTCTGAGCTGATCGACGTGCAGCCCCTCCAGGAGTTCATCAAGGCGCTTCCCAAGCTCCGCCTCTGGGAGAGTTTTGAGCAAAAAGTGTGTTATGCCAAGCGCACTGTAGCGTGTCAATTCTTCTTTGGAAAAGGTCGTGGACATAAGGCAGATACGGCATTTTTTTGATCGCTTTGACTGCATTTCTCCAAGAAGTTCAAGGCCTTTTTCAACAGAAGGATTAGTAATTTTAGTATCAATAATAACCAAATCAAAAGGCTCTTGTTTCAACCGTTGCGCGAAGAGTTTGATACGCTCATACGCACTGGCTTTTACATCACTATTGCGCAGGCGAAGAAGTTTTAACAAACGAAACTTTGCATCTTTATCCTCATCTACCACCGCCACCGAAACTTGCGATAACGACTCAAGGTAAGCGAGCAATGTTTTGAGTTCTCGATGCAATTCACTCATTTTTAGCTCATCAAGTCCTTTGAGGTAATATTTCAAGTAGGTCTTACTAGAAAACTCCTCTTGCACGTTTGCTTTGCGAAAAAATTCTCGGATAGATTTGGAACTTTCAGCACAATCCCACATTTTCTTATCAAAATAATAAGAATACCCATCCAGCAGTCTCAAAATTTGCTCTTTTCTCTCCCTTGAAAAATGGGTAAACTGACTAACAAACTCGCCATAATGTGCTTCCTCAAAAGCCTTAAGTTCACGCAATAAAAAAATGTTTTCATCGCGCAGCGAAGCCGCACGGTGCAAGGCATCCACATACATGCGATTGTAGCGTTTGTATTCTGTCTCTAAGGCTACTTTTTCTTTGGGCATTTTTGCTATTTTTTGCTTTACGAGCTCAATTTCATTGGCAAGGTTTTTAATCACCCCTTTTTGCGTGGAAATTTCCCCTCGATTGCTTTCAAGTTTTACTTTGCGCCAGACATAATCTGTTTGTGCACCCAGAAATATCTCTTCGTAAGCGATTTTTGGTATGTTAATTTTTTTGACAAAACCCTTATAGAGTCGGTAGATATCACCCACGTACTCGTAAAATGAAATCAGCTCGTTGTTAACAAATTTTGGATCTAAATCAAGCAGATTATGGTAAGCAGTGGTCAGAAACCGTCGCATCCGAATGTAATCAAGCCGCTCGTATTCTTCAAAATCATACTCATACTCTTCTAAATCAACAATCATTGAGGAAAAATAGTGAAAAATTGCTTCATCTATTGAAAAATCCAACATAATTGGAGCATAAATATCATTTTCTCGAGTAGGGACTGTTTTCTGCGTGGGTTCACTTTTAATATTTACTTCTTGAGGCTCATGCTGCGTGTCTTTCAAAAATTTTACATAATAAGGAACTCCGCCATCTAAACCAAAATCAACAGGGTCACCTTTGCGTGGATCATTTGCAAATTCAATGCAATCCATCAAAGAAAAGGAATGGCGAGTGCCATCCCTTGCTTCTAGTACACCTTCTTCACTAAAGGTGTCATAACTGAGCACTTTGCCCTTCATGGAACAATCTTAGCGTGCATAATGAACTGCGCGAACCTCGCGAATGACATGCACTTTAATTTCGCCTGGATACTGGACTTTTTCTTCAATTTCTTGAGAAATTTCTTTAGCAAGCAATACCGCTTCGTCATCATTCACAAGTTTTGCATTGGCGATGACACGAATTTCGCGCCCTGCATTAATGGCATAAGCTTGCTTGATACCTTCTTTAGATTTAGCAATCTCTTCAATATCTTGCACCCGTTTCAAAAAGCTCTCTAGTACTTCGCGTCTAGCCCCAGGGCGTGCTGCTGAGAGAGTATCGGCCGCACAAACAGCCGCAGACTCTACGGAGGTTGCCTCTTCGTGCCCGTGGTGAGCATAAATGGCATTAATTACCACTGGGTGCTCCTTATAGCGCTTGCACACTTCTGCCCCTAAATCCACATGGCTTCCAGCAAATTCATGAGTAAGTGACTTGCCAATATCATGCAAAATACCCGCGCGCTTGGCCAATTTTTCGTCCCCACCTGTCTCAGCTGCAATAATGCCTGCAAGGTGTGCCACCTCCAAGGAGTGCCCAAGGGCATTTTGACCATAACTAGCACGGTACTTTAGCCGACCGATAAGCTTTACAAGCTCTGGGTGAACCTTGGTTAGACCTAAGTCGATGATGATATTTTCACCCTCTTCAATCACCGTTTGCTCAAACTCTTCTTGTACTTTTTCATAAATGCCTTCAATACGTGCGGGCTGAATGCGGCCATCTTCTACTAGCAACTGAATTACTTTTGTTGCAATAGCACGACGGTAGAGGTTAAAACTACTCAAAATAATAGCGCCAGGCGTATCGTCGATAATAATGTCTACTCCTAACAGCATTTCAAGGGTTTTGATATTGCGCCCTTCTTTGCCTATGATACGGCCCTTGAGTTCATCATCTTTAATGTTGACCACATTAATCAATCGCTCTGCTGCAAAATCGCCTGCGTAGCGCGAGGTGGCTTGGGCAAGGATGTAGTTTACTCGTCGCTTTGCATCTTGCTTGGCTTCTTCTTCCAAGCGACGCACCGTGTGAGCAATATCTGCACGGGATTTTTCTTCTACTTTTTTAAGCACAACTTCTTTGGCTTCTGCCTCAGTAAGACCCGCGGAACGTTCTAAGATACTTAAGGCTTCTTTGACTTTTTCTTGATAATCTTGCTTAAGACTTGTCCCCTCTTCCATCAGTTGCTCTGCTTCTTTTTTAAGTTTAGCAACTTCGGCTTTTTCTGTTCCTGCTTTTTTCAAATCTTCTTTAACTTGAAGTTCACGCTTTTCAAGGTCGGTCATCTTCAGCATGTGCTCTTTAGTGAGTTGGGAAAGCTTTTCATCAAAACGCTTCTTTGCCCCAATTTCTGCTTCTTGAACCTTAATGTTGGCGTTTTTTAGCACCAACTCTGCCTCGTACTCAATCGCTTTAGCTTTGGCTTTGGCCTGCTCTAGAAATATATTGTAATTGGCGTCATTGATCTTTTTTGCAACAAAATACCCTGCTGCACCGCTAAATAGCGCGGCACCTCCTGCGATTGAAAACTCTAAAATCATTGAATCCTCTTCGTTTTATAAAATGGTTTGGGGTAATATAAAAATCTGCTTGAACATCGTGAGCATCTCCCACGTGTTGTGTGGTAAAACAGTCTGCCCCTTGTACAAAAATAACAATGGGGTGACATTTTAAGGATGAAAAAAATCTATCATACATCCCTTTGCCGTGACCAATCCGCCGTAATGCCCCGTCAACCCCGACAACTGGGACAATAGCAATATCAATCTTGGAAAAAATCATCTGAGAGTTTTGTGGCTCTAAAACAGAAAATCTTTTCTTTTTTATAGGCAGTCTGAATTTTACCACTTTGAAACTGACACCTTCCATAAATGGCACCAAAAGCCTATTATCAGGGCGCAATGAGCGCATTAGCTTCGTAATATTAACTTCGTGCTTTAGCGGAAGATAACACAAGATTGTCTTCCCTTTCACATCTTTAAGAAGTAAGGCAAGTTTTGTTAAAACCGCATGGTCTTGGCGCAGTTTATTGCGCAAGGCATGGTGTTTTAATTTCTGTAAACAACGGGCACGAAACTCTTCTTTGCTTTCCATGCCAGCTCCCTCTTCTCTTGTCAATTTAAGGCACTTTTTCCTATAATCCGTCTTTCACACGCCTTTACATGTAAAGGAACAATTGTAGCACAAGGAAAACTAAAATGCAGATGAAATCTCTCGCCCTCTTGCTTGCCTCGACACTTTTTTTTGCAGGATGTGGTGAAACAGAAACCACGTTTAAGGATGAAATTGTTATTAAAAATGAAAAAGAGCCTTTGGCACTTATTGATACTTTGGGTAACACCATAGGCATCACAAAGACAACCCAAGGAATCACTTTTGCAGGGCACGAAGGGAAAGTTGTCTTGCTGAACTTTTTTGCCACATGGTGCCCTCCATGTAAGGCCGAAATCCCTCATTTAAACGCACTTCAAGCAACCCATGGGGATGCTTTGTCTATCATTAGTGTTGCCCTTGAAGAAAAAACCGTTGAAGAACTTAAAAGCTTTATGGAGTATTACACCGTTAACTATACTGTCACCCAAGGGGAGCCAAACTATGAATTGGCAAAAGAAGTAGGAGGCGTTTCAACCATCCCTTACATGATTCTATATGACAAAAACGGTCATTACGCCACCCATTATGTAGGCGCCGTTCCTGAAGAGATGATTGATGCTGACATCAAAAAGGCTCTTGGAATATGATTGGTTTTTTAAAAAAAGGGCTCAGTAAAACCCTCGAGGCCATCAAGTCTGTTGCCCCCAAACCCCAAGAAAAAATCAGCAAAGCCCTCTTGGAAGAGATTTTACTTGAAGCAGATGTAACCTACGAACTCGTGGAGGAGATTATCTACTACCTCCCTCCTCAAGAACAAGTCAAGCGCGAGGATGTCAAACGGGTTTTAAGTACCTATTTTATCTACGATACCCCTGCACCAAAAAAAGAGAAACCCTTTGTGGAACTTATTCTTGGCGTCAATGGAGCAGGCAAAACCACAACCATCGGCAAACTCGCTTACATGTACAAACGCGAGGGACTTGGGGTGATGCTAGGTGCGGGAGATACCTTTCGTGCCGCCGCCATCGAACAACTAAGGCGCTGGAGCGAGCGCATTGATGTGCCCATAGTCTACACCCAGCAAGGGCATGATCCTTCCGCTGTGGCTTTTGATGCTATTAGTTCAGCCAGAGCCAGAGGTATTGATCGGGTCATCATCGACACCGCAGGGCGCTTACAAAACCAAGTCAACCTTGTCAGTGAGCTTCAAAAAATCACCCGCATTTGCAACAAAGCCCACGAAGGCGCCCCTCACCGCAAACTGCTCATTTTGGACGGCACTCAAGGGAACAGTGCCATTGCCCAAGCTAAAGCTTTCCATGAACTCATTGGCGTGGATGGAATCATCATTACCAAACTTGATGGAACTGCCAAAGGCGGAGCCCTTTTTGGCGTAGCACGCGCTTTGGAACTCCCTATTTTGTATGTTGGCGTGGGCGAGAGCGAAGAAGATCTCATTCCTTTTGAAGCAGAGGCCTTTGTGGATGGCTTGCTTGAGGGAATTTTCATCAATGAGTCTTCTCAAAATGGCTAAAAAAAAGAGCCTCTTTGAGTGCCAAGCTTGTGGTTTTCAAAACGCAAAATGGCTTGGAAAATGCCCAAATTGTGGCGCATGGGATGAGTTTTTAGAACTTAGCGAAACCCAAATTGCCACCCTTAAAGAAACCTCTACTCCCCTAAAATCCTCCAGTGGCGCTATTCCCATCACGGATGTGGAAATCGAAACCATTGAACGGTTTAGCTCAGGAGACAAGGAGTTGGACTTGGTACTGGGCGGGGGCATCGTGCCAGGAAGCTTGACCCTTATCGGCGGAAGCCCAGGAGTAGGAAAGTCTACCTTATTACTCAAAATCGGTGGCAATCTTGCCAGTAGTGGAAAGCGGGTTTTGTATGTCAGTGGTGAAGAGTCTTCTGGGCAGATTAAACTACGCTCAGACCGCCTTGGCAGCACCCATGCTTCTTTATTTTTGCTTCCTGAAATTCGCCTTGAAGCCATCATAAACGAACTCCAAACTACCCCTTTTGATGCGTTGATTGTGGATTCCATCCAAACCCTTTACAGTGAAAAACTCACCGCAGCCCCTGGCAGTGTGTCGCAAGTGCGTGAAATTACCTTTGAACTAATGCGTTATGGCAAAGAACACAACCTTGCTATTTTTATCATCGGGCATATCACTAAGGAAGGTTCCATTGCGGGGCCTCGCATCTTGGAACACATGGTAGATACGGTGCTTTATTTTGAAGGAGACAATAACCGCGAGCTTCGCTTGCTTCGAGGGTTTAAAAACCGTTTTGGCTCCACCAGTGAAGTGGGGATTTTTGAAATGACCAAAACAGGGCTCATGAGCGCCACAGACATTTCAAAGAAATTTTTTACCCGTGGCACGCCTCAGGCGGGTTCGGCCATTACGGTAATCATGGAAGGAAGTCGGCCTATCGTCCTAGAAGTGCAAGCGCTTGTAAGCGAGAGTAGTTACCCTAACCCCAAACGCAGTTCCACAGGTTATGAGCTTAATCGCCTTACGATGCTTTTAGCACTTTTGGAACGCAAACTCGACCTTCCGTTTAACCAATACGATGTTTTTATTAACATTGCTGGAGGCATTAAAGTCGGGGAAACCGCAGCAGATTTGGCGATTATCGCGGCAATTATTAGCAGTTTTCGCAACCGTCCCATCAGCAAAGACACTATCTTTTTAGGGGAGGTGAGTTTAATCGGGGATGTGCGCGATGTGTTCCATCTGGATGCACGCCTCAAGGAAGCGAAAACACAGCACTTTTCCAAGGCACTTGTCCCCTCCAAGCCCCTTGAAACTCCAAGTGGGGTGAAATGTTTTGTGGTGGATGAAGTTTCCAAGGTGATCGAATGGATGTAGTTTTGGCTTTTTTAGGGGATTTACCCTAAAGACAATCCTATTTTTAGCGATATACACAAAACTTCTTGCGCAAACTAATTTAAGTAAGAAGCTTACCAAAAGGACAACATAATGGCAGAAGAAAAAACTGAAGGCACAGAAAAAAAATCTGGCGGCAACATGGTGCTCATTATTATTGTAGCACTATTGGTGCTTTTACTAGCTGGTGGTGGCTTGGCTGCGTATTTATTGCTAGGTTCGGGCGATTCTCCTCAGCCTCAAACACAGCAAGCACAATCAGCAGGTGGCGGTTCAAGCGCAAGTGCGACACGCTCAACCAACTTGCTCTCCATTGGACCGGTTTACCCCATGGATGCATTCATTGTAAACTTGCTTAGCGAGAGCGGAAGCCGTTATTTGAAAGTCTCTTTAGATATCGAGCTTAGCAGCAGTAAACTGGCTGCAGAGATGGATGCTAAACGCTCTGTGGTACGCGACATCATCATTCGCACCCTCTCTTCTAAAACCTTTGAAGAAGTGAGCACGTTCAAAGGAAAAGAGCGCCTTAAGGATGAAGTTGTGACACGCATCAACGAAGTCTTGGCCGATGGCCATGTGCGCAATATCTTTTTTACTGACTTTGTCGTACAGTAAAAATGGTCGGTGTGGATATCGTCGCGATTTCTCGTATCGCGGCGTTTTATGAAAAACACGGTGAGAACGCCCTAAAACGTTACTTACACCCCCAAGAGATACAACTGGCCAAAAGCAACGCGACGCGCGCGGGGTTTTGGGCGGCCAAGGAAGCTATCTCCAAGGCTTTGGGGTGTGGCATTGGCCAGATGTGCGGATTTCACGACATCACTCTCTACAAAGACCAAAAAGGCGCGCCTCATTTCACCCTTGCTACGCACCTTTTGGAACACTTTAACATCACCGACCACTCCTTAAGCATTGCCCACGATGGGGGATTTGCCATTGCAGTGGTCTCCATCCAAAGCAACTCACCCACCGCCCACAAAGTGCAATAACTCTACCTTATCGCCCTCACTTAAAGCCGTTGTTTCCCATACCTCTTTTTTGACCACATTCATGTTGATAGCCGCAGCCATCACTTTAGGCTCAATTCCAAGTTCGTGCATGAGTTCTAGCAAGGTTGTAACGTGTGTTTCTTTAGCTTCGCCATTAACGATAATGTTCATCTTTTCCTCACTTTGTAAATCGAATCATTTTAAACCGCTCTCCTAAAAAAGCGGGTAGTATGAGTTGTTTTGCTTTTTCAAGTTCCGCACGGTACGTTGCTTCATCGACGTTTTGTTGAAGCATTTCAAGCAACTCCATCAAACCAAACGCTACCAAGGCACTGGCTTGGGTTTTGGTTTCTTGGTGGGTGAATCCTGCCGCTTCCATCGCTTGTTGCACGTGCCCAAAATGCACGTCGTAGGTGAGGTCGGCTTTGGCAAAATACTCCGCCAAATACTCCTTAGGCCCCGCTTTACATGTAAGCTCAAAAAAAGGCGTGCTTTGATGGTTTTGATACACACGCAAGGAGATGTCATTGCGAGGCAAAACCTCGCCATAATCAAAGGCAATGCATTCACACTTTTCACACGAGGCTCTAAGCGCCAAAGCAAAGGCTTCCAATCCACAAGTAATCTCTCCTTTTTCCACGCCCAAAAGGCGCGCTTTTTCACGCAAGGCTGGCTCCATGGGCACAAAAACTGGCACGTGATTTTCTATGTGCAACATGGTATCTTCCATGACCACCTCACATGAAAAAGCATCAAAAAGCTCGTTGGCAAACACCAGTGCTTCTTTACATATAAAAGCCTCCAGCGAAGGAAGAATGTTTACATGTACAGCTTCTCCAAAGGCTTCTTTGAGGGTTTTTTCTTGCACGAGACGTAACGATTCGAGGGGCTCAATGATGGTAAAGCGCAAAGTTTTTACAAGTGAGGGTTCTAGGGAATAGATAAACTGAATCATATCTGCCATCATATGCCCCTGATGGGCGCCAATCTCCACGATGTGCGCTTCGGGTGAGAACGCCCCACTTCGCACGCGTTCCACCACAAGCTTTCCAAGGGTCCCGCCAAAAAACATCGACGTGCTTACCGAAGTGTAAAAATCCCCTTTTTTTCCCACGTCAGTCGTTTTGTAATACCCCTGCGGACCGTACAGCCACGCGTGCATGTACTGGCTAAATTTCACCCTGCATCTTTGCATACAAATCTAACAAGGAAAGCTGTGCATCCAGTGCGTAAATCTGCGCATCCAGCTGCATGGTTTGGCGTGAGTTTTCCAGCGTTTGCACATCATAAACAGTCTTTTCTCCCGCCTCTGCGAGTTCTTTGGCTGAGGCCAGAAGTTCCCCATAAAGGGTGAAATTCTCCAAAGAAATCTCGCGCTTTTGGTTCAAGAACTGTACTTCTTCGTGGACGCGCTCAAACACTTTTGTCTCACTGCGCTTGACATCTTGGAGCTTAACACCCGCTTGCAAGGTTTCTACGCGCTTAAGCTCCAAAGAACGCGCGCGGTTGATGTCATAAAGGGGCATAGAAATCCGCACGCCGTAGGTTTGATACTCGTCACGCTCATTGTTGCCATCGTACCCTCTGGCGTTGTAATACGCCGCATTTAGGGAGATGGTAGGCAAAAAGGTCGACACATTGGCTCGCTGGAGCCACTTACTGCGCTCGTACGCCCCTGCTTGTTGCTTTACATGTAAAGAACTGGCAAGGTACGCTTCTTCATCTACCATCTCAAACACAGGCAACGTAAGCTCCTCCAGCCTAGCATCACTGATGCTTTGGAAGGCTTTGACGAACTCCATGCTGGTGCGCTCTAACTCTAAAAGCGTGTGCTGTAAGGTGTTTTTAGAGAGCAACGCTTGGTCAAGATCACTGCTGTCCACAAAGCCACTCTCAAATTGCTCTTTTTTGCGCACGATATCAATCAAAGCATTGTCGATTTGAAACTGGGTGCGTTGCTTTTGCAGTTGCGCCTTTTGGTAGCGTAACGCAAGACTCATGACATCTTTGATAAGTGTTTGGGTTTCAAGCTGAGTCGAAAGGCGCAAAAAAGCGCGATTAGCGTCCGCATAACGCATGGCAAAATAGATTCCGCCACTTTTAAAAATAGGCTGGTTCAATGAAACAGAGAACGTCCCCGTTTCGCGGTCACTATTGAGCGAATCTTCTGTTTTTGTCCAGTTCCACGCTCCCTCGATGGGACTAAGCCACTGGTATTTAAGTATGTCACTGTTTAGTTCATTTTGCTCGCGCTCTAGGCGGAGTTGTTCTTGTTTGAGCGTCGAAAGTAAGCTTTCATTGGCGAACAAAACGCCAGCACTCAAACTAAGACAAAGTAGCAATCGCATTTTCAAGCCTCCTAAATCCTTCTTGTATCTCTTCTTTAGAAATGGTGAGCGGTGGCAAAAAGCGCAAGGTATTTCTGCCTGAACGCAACACCAATACACCCGCCTCAAAGGCCGATTTAATCAGGTGAGGCAACGTCTCTTCGCCCTTACAGCGAAGCCCGCGCATGAGACCAAGGCCGAGCTCTTTTTCAAAATACTGAGGATAGGCTTGAGCGATACGGCGCAACTGTGCTTCAAAAAATAAAAAGGCCTCGTCCAAAAGCCCGCTTTGTTTATAAGACTCCAAAATGTCCAATACTTCAAGGCCTGCGCGCGTGGAAAGAAAATTGCCCCCAAAGGTACTACCATGGTCCCCTACTTCAAACAAGGTTTTGTGGGTGGTCATGATGGCCCCAATGGGCACGCCACCCGCCAATCCTTTAGCAAGGGTGATGATGTCGGGAGTGATGTCGTAAAGTTGCGAAGCCAAAAACTCCCCACTGCGAAACACGCCCGTTTGCACTTCATCGATAATGAGTAGCAACTGGCGCTCTTTCAAAAAGGCGGCGAGTTCTTGCACGGCGGCTTTGTCTAGCGGCTGTACGCCGCCCTCCCCTTGGACGAGCTCTATCATCACCGCGACGGTTTCTTCATCGATGGCATCGATGAGCGCGCGGATTTGTTCGTGAAAACTAAAGCCCTCAGGGTACGGGGCAAAGGCTTCTTTATGGAAGCTTGTTTGACCTGTGGCTTTGACAGTGGTAATGGTACGCCCGTGAAAGGAGTGCTCTAGGGTGAGGACTTTGAAGCGTTTTTTGGGAAAGGCTTGCAAGCCGTATTTGCGTGCGAGTTTAATGGCGCCTTCGTTAGCCTCAGCCCCCGAATTGGCAAAGAAAACCGCCATGTCGTAACCGCTAAGTTCACACATGCGTTTAGCCAGTTTGGCTTGGGGTTCAATGAGAAACAAGTTGGAGGTATGGATAAGATTGGACGCTTGGTCAAACAGCGCGTGGGCTAGGCGCAAGTTCCCATGCCCCACACTCACCACACCAATGCCACTGGTAAAATCGATGTAGTCTTTTCCATTTTCATCAAACAAGGTGGCGTTTTCGCCTTTTTTGAAGTTTACATAATTTCTAGGATACGTCTGCATGACGTAGGATTTGTCCATGGCTTCGTACATGTAAAGGCCTTTTGGGGAGGTTAAAAGGGATTATTATAGCGCAAGTGGGTTAATGGGTACCTAATCATTGCTGTTTTTAAAAGAAGCTACTCTAGCACAGGCAAATGCCACCCGCGGTAGTAAGCCGCTAGACGTAAGGCAAGGCCCACAAAAGCGCAAGCCAAGATACTCAAAGGGTTTAAAAAACCCACAAGCTCTAGCACAAAGAGCATCGTGCCGATGACCAAAGCAACCGTGCCGTACAAGCCTGTACTTAAAATAAGCGGCACTTTGTTGAGCAAAATATCGCGCATGACCCCGCCACCCACGGCGGTGGTGAGCGCCAAGAGCACCACGCCAAAAAAATTCAACTCGCTTTGCATGGCTACCAACGCGCCCGTGATGGAAAAAGAGACAAGCCCCAAGGTGTCGCTCATGACAAAAATGAATTTTTGCTCCACCTTGTCGTGTTTGTGCAGCTTAAAAACAATGGCAAAAAACAACACGCCCACCACCAAAAGCCCCGGAAGCAGGTGCGTAAAGGTGTACGGGTCGCGACCAACGATGGCATCGCGCGTTAAACCACCGCCAAGGGCCGTTAAAAATGCGGCGATAAACACGCCCAAAAAGTCCAAACGGTCTTTAGCGGCCACATAAAAGCCGCTCAAAGCAAAGGCAATCGTACCAATAATTTCAGCAATAAAAAGGGGTTCCATAACACTCTTTATAGGGTGGGATTTAAAAAGGCATTATACACTTTTTAGCTATAATCGCCCTTTTTGAGGATGGAAAATGACCCCGCAAATGCTACTAAAAACCTGTCCACTGCTAACACAGCCCCTTACATGTAAACCTCTTAGTGGTGGCAACATGAATGCGGTGTTTTTGGTGCAAGACAGCTTAGACAATGAAGTGGTGGTAAAATACGCGCCGCCGTATTTGCATCTGCTTGGGCCTAGTGTTCCGTTATCTCAAGAGCGCATTCGTGTAGAGATGCATGCGCTAGAATATTTTGGTTCTATTGCACCCCATGTAACTCCATCGGTTTTATACAAAGACGAAGCCAATTTTTTCATGATTTTAGAATACAAAAAAGATTTTATAACTCTTCGCGAAGCCCATATTTTAGAGGTATTTAACCCTAAAGTCTATGTAAAGCTTGGCCACTTCATAGGCGCACTCTGCGCAAACAAACCACCTAAAAAACCGCAAAGTTTTTATGAAAATCAAGAGCTAAAAGCCATCACGAATGAATACGTTTTTACCATCGCTTTTTTGGAAAACTCAGACAAAACCATGCCCCATCCGTGGTTTACTCCGCGCCCCAAATCCGCGCGCCTGTTAGAAAACGTGGCTTTTTTAAAAACCCTTTTTCACACCTCCACGCCTCACCTCATTCACGGTGATTTGCACACGGGTTCGGTGTTGGCGCGCGGTGAGAAAATCGCGGTGATTGACGCGGAATTTGCCCTCTTTGGGCCGATTTCCTTTGACATTGGCAATCTTTTTGCCCACATCATCATGGACGGTTTTGGGCGGGAGTTTTCACCCAGCATGGCACTAGAGGTTTTTTGGGAGAGCTTTGTCCAACACTCCAAGCTTACATGTAAAGAATCAGAAGCCATTTTCTCCCAAAGCGTAGGGTTTTGCGGCGTCGAAATCGCGCGGCGTTTGGTAGTACCTGCCAAATCTCCCGCCCTAGAATCTTTGGCACACAAAGAGGAAGCGTACGCGCACATGGACGCGCTTTCTCATAAACTTATCGAAAATTTCCCTCAGACAAAAACTCTTCAAAACTTCCTAAAAATACTCCCATGAAAGCGGTCATTTACTTTTGCAAAGCCCCGCAAAAGGGCAAGGTCAAAACACGCCTCGGGCGTACCATTGGCGAAGAAAATGCTTTAGCTATCTACTCGGTTTTACTAAAAAATCTTTTCTCCACCCCCTCACATGTAAAGGCGTTTGTGGCGTACAGCGGGAGTGAGGATTTCATCCCTGCCTACCTGCCCCGTTTTGTTCAAGAAGGCGAAGGCTTGGGCGCGCGGATGAAAAACGCATTTTTGCACCTCTTTGATGCGGGCTTTAGCCAAGTGGTTTTAGTGGGAGCTGATATTCCGCGTGTCGATAGCGTGATTTTACAAAACGCTCTTGAAGCTTTAGACACGCATGACGCGGTGCTCTCACCCACCAAAGATGGCGGGTATTATCTCATCGGATTTAACAAAACACACTTTACATGTAAAGCTTTTGAGAACGCTATTTTTGATAATGCCAATGTTTACGCGCTTACATGTAAGGCGCTAGAACCTTTACATGTAAAGCAAGGGGAAGTGCTTGAAGACATCGACACGCTAGGGGATTTGCGCCAGTTTTGTGCGGATTTTCCAGCGCATATGTTAGCCCAAACCGCCAAGCCAATCCTAGAAAAATTCCCGCGTATTAGCCTTGTGATGCCTGTTTTTTTTGAAGATGAAAGCGCCGTGCAAACCATCGCTCATGCTTTTGAGAATGCTAACAATAAGGACATTGAAGTCATCGTCGTAGATACCCATGCGCGCACGTGCATCGACGTATTGGATTTTAAAAACCCCGCGCGGCTCCACACCGCGCCCAAAGGCAGAGCCAACCAACTCAACGCGGGTTTTGACCTAGCGCGCGGGGAAGTGGTGCTGTTTTTACACGCCGATACCGTACTGCCAAAAGATTGGGACGACTTAATCACAGAAGCCTTACATGTAAAGGATGCGGGGGCCTTTGGACTGCACATCGATGCGCCCTCGCGGTGGCTTGGGTTTGTGACGTGGGCCACCAACTGGCGCGCACGGCTTTTTGGCACGCCTTATGGCGACCAAGCCCACTTTTTCAAAGTAAGCGTTTTTGAAAAACTAGGCAAATACCCAACCATCCCCATCATGGAAGACGTCGCCATCATGAAAACCCTCAAACGCCAAGGTTTTCGCCTCGCTCTTTTAAACGCGCGCGTCACCACCTCGGCACGTCGCTGGCACAAAGAAGGGCTTTTTTACACCACTCTACGCAACCGCACACTCTCCACGCTCTATGCTCTTGGAGTTTCCTCTGAACGCTTGGCGCGATGGTATCGGGCGTTAAAATATGGCAAAAAGTGAGCAAAGAAGTATTTTTGGTAAAATGCTAATTTTAGCGTAGTAGGCGTCTCTAATGAAATGATTTCAAAAGCTTTAGAAACTAAATGAGCTTGATTTGTGAATGCGTATATGCTATCATAATTTTATGAAAATAGTAATAGACACAAGCGTATGGATTTCAGCACTTATCAAAAGAGATAGTAAAGCAAGAGAGCTAATAAGGTTGATTTTTCAAGCAAAGCTCTCTCCGCAAATGAGCGAAACTCTTTTTAGAGAGTATGAAGATGTCATGAAAAGAAAAAAGATTCAAGAATTAACACCCTTGAGTCTAGAAGAGCAAAACGAACTCTTCGAAGCTTATCTGTCTACTTGTAAATGGAATGAGATTTACTACATGTGGCGACCAAATTTACAAGATGAAAATGATAACTTTATAGTAGAGTTGGCGGTTGCTAGTGGAGCAGAAGCTATCATCACTTACAATGCCAAAGACTTTAAAAGTGCGGAGTTAATCTTTAAACATAAGATTATAACGCCAGAAGATTTTATAAAGGAGATGCCATGAGTACAATCACACTAAGAATACCAGACTCTAAACATGAAAGATTAAAGCAGTATGCCAAAGAGCAAGGAATTAGCCTAAACAAGCTTTTTGAGGAATTTGCGACAGTAGCACTAGCACAGTTTGATGCAAAAACAAGATTTGACATAAAAGCCTCAAGAGGTAGTGCCGAAAGAGGATTGCAGATTTTAGACAAACTAGATAAAACTCTTTAAAAGATTTAAAAAAGTTTAGAGTTTAGACCTGACCCTTTTTTGCTGTTTCTAAGGAAAATTATGAACAATCACGAACTTACTTGGTACATGCAAGAGATATCTATGCATGCGCTAGGAGCAGAAATTGACTTTAAGAACTTTTTGGAAGCGGTAAACAATGAAGAAACAAGGCAGACGAGAACTGTTTGGTTTCATTTAACTTCTTTTCTTTCACATGCTGCTATGATTTCAAAACTCGTGTCTCCTATATCGCCTCGCGATGTTAAAGCAGAACGAATGAATTTATTACAAGAAGCTCTAAATATCGAGAGTAATTCAGAAGTATTACCAAGAAATGCAAGAGATAATGTGGAGCATTTCGATGAAAGAATAGATAATTGGGTGGGTACCGACTCCAGTACCTTACTTGAAGTTGTATTACAAAATAGAACAGGCTATGACTTCATGAATGTAGATGCAAAAAGAGTTAAAAGATTACTTCTATTAGATGAACTTATTTTTATTTCAGAAACAAGAAATACTGATAAGTTTGAGCTTAAGTTACAACCTTTATTTAATGAAGTTAAGCGAATTGGAGATGAGGCTGGAGCATGGATAGAGAGGAACTCACCTTATAATTTTATATATCCGCAACAAGGTAGCTAGCAAATCAGAATAAAAGGGGTCAGGTCTAAACTCTAAACTTTTTGGTATAATTTTCCCAAAGGAGATGGCATGCCAAGAAGATTACGCGTAGAAAATTGTGGTTATCACCATGTTTACAACCGTGGTGTTGCAAAAAACAGTATCTTTTTGGACGAATACGATAAAGTAAAATTTATCGAAATTCTCTCCAGTGTTTGCAAAGAATACAAATTCGACATCCATTCATTCTGTCTTATGGATAACCACTACCATCTTTTGGTAGAAAACAGAAGAGAAAACCTCTCTGCGGGTATGCGCCAACTCAACTCTGGGTATGCAAGTTATTTTAACAAACGCCATCAAAGAGTAGGCCATCTGTGGCAAGATAGGTACAAGTCATGGTATGTGCTCGATGAAACATACCTTTTTACACTCTTTCGCTACATCGAATCAAATCCGCTCAAAGCTAAGATGTGTAAAAAGATAGGTGAATATAAATATTGTGCTACCTATTGCATCAAAAGAGATGCCGTGCCGCCATTTTTACAAAACTCTTTTGTTTTGCGCGATTATCATACTGGGGAGCTTTTTGATATGCTAGACATACCCCTTAACCCAAATGAATTAGAAAATATAGGTAAATTTCATCAACAAAGATATAAGCTAGAAGAGGGTCAAATTGTACATGTAAAGCAAAAAAGCTTAGAGCAATATTTCTTACATGTAAAAGATAAAACGCAAAGAGATGAAGCCATAAAATCTGCCCACGAAGATGGCTATAAAAAGAGTGAGATAGGAAGAGCTTTAGGTTTAAGTGGCGCTGGAATAGCAAAAATCCTCAAAAAGTTTAGAGTTTAGACCTGACCCCTATTTGTTCGCAACCGCGTTCTCTCCACCCTCTACGCCCTTGGGGTTTCATCAGAACGGTTAGCACGGTGGTATCGGGCGCTAAAGTACAGGGAAAAGTAAGCAAAAGAAGTGTTTTTTGGTAAAAAGTAAACACCTGATACTACTTTCTCTATTTTCTAAAAACATCCTAAAAGTATCTTATTTTCGCGCCCCAAATTAAGATATAATGGCCCCAAACAACAAAAGGCCCGAAATGGAAAATACAAATCCAAAAAAACAAAAAGATGCAACAAAGCTGACAACCTCAAAATTAGCAACAAAACTGGAAATAAAAACAAATGAGCTAAATAAAAAATTGGTTTCACTTGGGTATTTGGAAAAGAAAAACAAAGACTTTCACCTAACGCAAGAAGGAAAACAAGCGGGTGGAACCACAAAATCAACTGGCGCAAGGGCGTATATTTTATGGGATGAGA
>NZ_JAFHKK010000033.1 GCF_016937535.1 Sulfurospirillum tamanense
GTTTTACTAAAAGCGCTTCAGCTGCCTTAAGTTTGTTAATGGTTTTTGTTGCGTTTTCAACCATTATAGAAAGCTCTTTGGATTTGCCCGCTTCACGCCTTTTTGACTCTATTAGTGGAGTTTGATCGTAGATCAGGAGCATAACTCTAGTGGCATCATAAGGGGCGATTGTAATGTCTTGCTGCATGAAATCAAAATTTACTCGGCTACTCAAGGGCAAAGGAATGGGAAGCAAAAACCCTTCTGCGCTGGCAATCGAAAAGGTTGGGCTACCCAATTTTAGAGTTGTTTTTATGCGTCGAGACAGTGTTTTTATGCGCTCTTCGTCCAGATGAAACAGCTCTGTTAACGATTGCCCAAAGGCTTTATTTTGAGGAATGTTGGTATGAATTCCCATCCAACGGTTCCATGTGCTCACTTTAAGTTCTGCATCTACGACCACCACACCAATATGCACCGCATCAATCAAAAGTTCTGCACGCATCATAGAAACATCTTTTTGAGCATTTGGGTGAGTTTTTCAAGCATGGAATTACTTAATAAGATAAACATATGCCCTTGGATATTTTTTTCAGCAACATCAAGGGCGGTAGTGATGACAATAGCGTTGTCGTACTCAAGGGCTTCGTGAAAGGTTGAAGACCCAGTGCAGCTAATTTTTTGAATATCTGGCACTGCAAATAAAGATTCCCCTTCAAGCATTTGGCTGAGCTGTCCAATGCATGATGCGGTGAGAATATTGGTTAATTCCAAAAGTGCTGCTTGGACCTCTTCGCTTGAATTGGTCGACTCACGCAGCAAAAGAGCAGTAAACTCTTCGCCAGATTCTTCTGAAAAAGCAAAAATCACTTCTCCGCCAAATGAGCCAAAAAATCGCTGTTTGGTTGCATAAAAAGAGGTGGTTTCACCCATTTGTAAAAGAATGGTCTCATGAAGTTTATAGATAGGAATCGTGTGAATAGAAGGAACTCTCAAATGTACGTAACTTTCCAGCATATCACCAATAAGAGAGGCCGCCAAACCAAAAGAGATGTTAATAGTTTCCACAAGAGCATCGTTTTGACGTGCATTAAAAAGTGAGCTCATGATCTTTTTCCTGTGGCTAGGCTCAGTAAAATAGTCCTGAGTTTATCGGCTTCGATGGGCTTATAAAGAATTTCGGTAGCGCCCAATCCTAAAACACGTTCTCTAGTGAGTTTTTGCCGATCTGCTGAAATCATAATAACAACTGCCTTGGGGTCAAAAGTGCGAATTTCTTCAAGTGCTTCAAAGCCATTTTTCTTTGGCATAGTGATGTCTAAAAGCACAATGTCGGGACGGTGTTCTTTATAAAGAGCAACAGCAACCTCACCATCCTCTGCCTCAAAAATTGTAGCTTTTTTGCGCAACGCTTCAGGTAAGGTTTGGATAGACCAATTTCGAGAAAGGCGCGAGTCGTCAACAACGAGAAATTTCATTAAAACCCCCTTAAAAAACGACGATTATAGCCAAAAATGTCTGACAATCCTGTTAATTCTTGGTTTGCTTGGTATAATAGTGCCATGAATTTACCTGTTTTAAGCCCAAGCGCAAAAGCCCATATTAAAGTATTTCTTGCAACTTTGCTTATAGCGGGCTCCTTTCCCGCTTCTGCCCACCTTGCCCCTGTGCTTCATCCTCTTTCGCTAACTTTAATGCGTTTTTTTATTGCCCTTGTAGCCTTAAGTCCATTTGTACTTTTTGATTCCCGCAAAAGGCAATCTCTCAAAAAGCTACTACCGCGCGCTAGCTTGTTGGGATTGTTTTATGCAGGGTTTTTTGTTGCAATGTTTGAGGCCCTTAAAACAACACAAGTGTTAAATACTGCTTCGCTGTACACTCTCGTTCCTTTTGTAACCGCCTTATTGGCATGGGGAATCTTTAAAGAACCCATAAAACTTAAAAAAATAGGTGTTTTCGCCCTTGGTGTTTTTGGGACTTTGTGGGTAATTTTTGAGGGCGACAGCACGCGTGTGCTTGAGCTTTCATTTTACCATGGTGATAAAATTTTTGCCTTTGGCGCTTTATTGATGTGTTTTTACAGTATTGGAGTGCAGTATTTTTACCGCGAAGACAATCCGATTGTGTTGGTTTATGGCACGCTAGTGGGAGGGTGTATGTGGATGGGAGTTGGTCTGGCGGTCTTTAATATTCCTCTAGAGTGGCATCTGATACAAGATGGATTGGTTTTTAGTATGGGGTATTTGGCTATTGGCACGACTTTACTGACGCTTTATTTACTTCAAGGCGCAACTGTAACACTCGGTTCGGTGCGTGTCATGTCCTACGTTTATCTCAATCCTGCTGTTGTTGCTTTTTTTCTTTTTGCAACATTAGGAAAAACAATTCCCGCTGTTGTGCTTCCTGGGATTGTTCTTTCTGCGATCGCGACTTTACTACTACAGCGAAGTAAGATCTAAAAATACGGGAGTAAAAGACGGCAACCGATAGGGCTCGGTTCTTTACATGTAAAAAAGAAGTGGTAAAAAAAGAGTGTATTAAAGGGACTATAGGTTTTAAAATAAATAGAGGTGGTACCTGAGGGCGGACTCGAACCGCCACGACATCACTGCCACTGGATTTTGAATCCAGCGTGTCTACCAATTTCACCACTCAGGCGTTTTAAAAAGAGAAGAGAATAGTACAAAAAAAAAGCTTAAGGCTTTGTAAAAAACCTTAAGCTTTAAAAAAAATATCTAAAATTACTTACCAGATACTGAATCTTTCAGTTTTTTGCCCACTTTAAATTTTACAGCTTTGCTTGCAGGAACATCAACAACTTTGTCAGTTCCTGGTACGCGAGCTTTGCGTGCAGCACGGGTTGCGCTACTAAAAGTTCCAAAACCGATAAAGCTTACGCTTTTGTCAGCAACAAGTGCCTCTTCAATTGTCTCAAGTGCAGCATCAATTGCTTTTTGAGTATCTTTTTTAGAAAGACCTGCTTTCTCTGAAACCGCCTGAATAAATTCAGCTTTCTTCATTAGCCATCCTTTAATGAGTTGTAATTCGGGCATTGTACAATGTTTTTTTAGAAAACACAATAATATTTTTAAAAAAATAGTAAAGAAATATACCGTCTCGTCGATGTTTGGAGCAGTGGAATTAAAATTGCTTGTTACATGTAAAGTAAATCAGGAGACGTTTCATGCGTATTACAAATCAACTTTTTTTCAACAATACTCAAAAAAATTACCAAAGTAGCATGAATGGGCTGCACAGCACTAATCAACAACTTGCTAGTGGACTAAAAATACAATACAGTTTTCAAGACACAGGTATCTATGTTGATGCGATGCGCCTAGATTACGAAGCTAGTACATTGGAACAAATACGGCAGACTAGCACCAAGGCACAAGCGTTTGCCAACAACACTGACAAAGCTTTTAACCAGTTTTCTAGCTCCCTTGACCAATTTAAAGTTAAACTCACCCAAGCGGCCAACGATGGCGCCATGTCAGATACTAGTCGCGAAGCAATTGCCAATGTTTTGGAGGCAATCAAAACGCACCTCATGAGTATTGCCAATACTTCCATTAATGGAACATTTTTATTTTCAGGAACAGCAACAAGTGTGAAACCAATTGGAGCAGGTGGGAGCTACAGTGGTAATGGTGAATCTTTAAATGCACTTGTGGGTTCGCAGGTGCAGCTTGCCTATAATATCGACGGACAATCCCTCTTTTTGGGCTCAAGTGGCGACTATAATAAAAAAGTTTCAGCAAACATGCCCATGTTTAACCTCACCAAACTCCATCCTGATGTGATGCAAGGCAATGAAGGTGAGGTTTCGGTTGAAGCGTATCTCAAAACTACCGACACCATTCGCGACATGGTTGGCGACATAGATGCGGATGAGACAAACAATCCCAATGCCATGTTTTACCTCTCGGGTGTAAACAGTTACGGGGAGTCGTTTAATGAGAAAATAGAAATGACAAGCAATGCCTCTGTTGAAGATTTTTTAGAACGGATTGGCCATGCCTATGGCAACACCTCCACCAATAAAGTTGTTGATGTTTCGTTAAATGATCATGGCCAAGTCGAAGTGACAGATTTACGCAAAGGTAGCAATCAGCTTGAGTTTCATATTTTTGGTGCGGTTGATCGCAATGCTGCTGCTGGCACAGCAGGCAACGCAGACGCAACGAATTTAGACGCTTTATTTGCTAGCCCTGGTGTGGATATTGTTGAATTTATGCGTAGTGATTTTGGTGCGACAGCAACAGCCACTACAGTCGCTTCTAGGGAAGATTTTACGCGACCTGACACTTATAAAATGGGCACACCACTCGCCCTTGAAGATGGCAGTAGCGCAAAAGCCGCCACCAATCTTAATGCACTTTTTCCCTCTAGTGTTGACCATGTCATGGTTGGAACAACGCAGGTGGATGTCGATGGCACTACCACTGTACAAGATTTGCTTAATGCTATCGAGATAGAGTTTCCTACTGCAAATGCACGCATTGAAAACGGACAAATTCTTGTAGAGGATACTTCGGGAACATTTTCATTAACAATGCGCGCAGAAGATGTCACCAATACACCCATAGCAGGGTTTAAAACCTTTGATGCGGCCAATTTTGAGCGTCGTGAATTTGCGCTTGATGGCAACCAGCTCTCCAGTAACATCTCTCAAATTATCAATGAAACAGGTGATTATGCTGTTGCAAAAACAAAACTTTCTGAAACCTCCAATACTGGAACAGTTGATGGAACGACGTTGGCATTAGAAGTAGTTGATATTCAAGGAAATCCCCGTAAGGTGGAAATAAATCTAGCAAGCCCCCAAAGTACCTTTAGTGTTGACATGAATAATGATGGCGTCATGGATGACACGTATGTTATATTTAATGGAAATGGTGAGGATACGGCCGCCGATGATGTCACCTACCGACAACTCATGGACGCCGTAGGAATGGTGATGGCTAACGAGTATCCTTTGACGCCTGATGATACAGGGTACAACACGGCCATTACCAATTCTCGCAACCGTGTTGATGTGAGTCTTGATTATCATGGACAACTTCAAATCGTAGACAAAACCAGCTCTGTTTCGCAAATGCGCCTTTCTATGCATGATGCAAACGCAAGCACCTTTGGCTCCCCAAGCTCACTTAGCTTCATGACCAACAATGCCATCGTGATTGATGAACCCTCTGTGGACATTTTTAAAGACCTAGATTCTATGATTGAAGCAGTGCGCAATGGAACCTATCGGGCCGATGGAACCAGTGGTGACCGAAATCCAGGGATTCAAAATTCCCTTGAGCGCCTTGATCATATTATGGACCACTTCACGAGACAACACACTAAGATTGGTGCATTATCTAATGCCTTACAAGACTCTCACGATCGTGCAACATTGCTTAAAGTCAATGTCAATACCGTTAAATCTGAAATTATTGATGCAGATTATGGAGAGACAATGATGCAATTTCAACAATACGCGCTCTCCTACCAAGCCATGCTTTCAACCGTCTCTAAAATCAATCAGCTCTCTTTGGTCAATTACATGTAAACTAAGTGAGGGGTTGGTATACTCAGGGTTTTGATTTACATGTAAAGGATTGACGATCTTACGCGAAATACTCTTCATTTTATCGGTAGCGTTTTTAGTCTATTTTGGTATTGCAACGTTGGTTAATGAAGCTGCATTTGTGGGCTCTTTTGGCCGAGGAATAGGACTTTTAAACCAAGAGCTCTTTGGGTATATTGGGTTTGTTTATCCTTTTTTGCTCATTGTTCCCTCTTTTATTGCATACCGACTTTACACAGTGAGTGCTAGAATCGCCGAAATCACTCTGGCAACACTTTTATTGTTTGCCAATATGCTTATTTTTCAAGCAGCCGTGGTAAAAGATGATTTGCGTGGCGAGATTGGCTTTGCTATCGTAGACATGCTTCAAACATTCATTGGCACCTTTGGCGTATGGGTGTTTTTAGTAATGGTATTTGTCCTTTCTTTGGTGATTTTATTGGATTCTAGTTTTGATGTTTTTGTGAATCTCTTCAAACGCAAAGCAACTGCTCTGATGGAAGAGCTCCCAAAACCCAATTTTCCCCCAGAAAAAAAACCACCACAACCTGCAAAAACAACACAGACTCCGGTCTTTGAGCCTGAACCCCAGCCACGCATCTTGGATGATGAGACCCTATTTATCATAGAAGAAGAAAATGAAAAGCTAGATTTCACAGAAGAAACCCCATCCACTCCTGAACCAGAAGAGCCAACCCCTCACCACGGGTCGGTGGAGATTTTGAATGAATTAGAAGAAAACAAAAAACTTCTCGAAGAAATTGAAAAAGGAGAGCAAGAAAAACCCAAAGATTTTAGACTTCCCTCCTTGCAGTTTTTAGCTGACCCACCCAAAAAAGGGTTACAAATCAGCGAAGCAGAAATCGACCAAAAGATTTCTGATTTGCTCGACAAACTGCGTCGCTTTAAGATAGACGGTGACGTGGTGCGCACCTATACGGGCCCCGTGGTCACAACCTTTGAATTTCGCCCCGCACCGCACATCAAAGTCTCAAAGATTTTAACCTTGCAAGATGACCTTGCCATGGCACTTAAAGCCCAAACCATCCGCATCCAAGCGCCTGTACCCGGCAAAGATGTCGTAGGCATTGAAATCCCTAACAAACACATTGACACCATTTACCTCAAAGACATTTTAGAAAGTGACGTGTTTAAAACCTCTTCTTCACCCCTAACCATTGCTCTTGGAAAGGACATCGTAGGCAACCCTTTTGTAACGGATTTGAAGCGTTTGCCCCACTTGCTCATCGCGGGAACCACAGGAAGCGGTAAAAGTGTGGGGATAAACTCCATGTTGCTTTCGTTGCTTTACCGTAATTCGCCTGACACATTACGGCTGTTGATGATTGACCCAAAGATGCTTGAATTTTCCATGTACAACGACATCCCGCATCTGCTCACTCCTGTCATCACCCAAGCCAAACAAGCGGTGACAGCACTTGCGAACATGGTGGCAGAAATGGAGCGGCGGTATCAGATTATGAGCCGTACCAAAACCAAAAACATCGAAGGCTACAACGAAAAATGCAAGCGCGAAGGCAAGCCCCAACTCCCCTTTATCTTGGTGATTATTGATGAGTTAGCGGATTTAATGATGACTAGCGGGAAGGATGTGGAGTTTTACATCGCTCGCTTGGCCCAAATGGCGCGCGCGAGTGGGATTCATCTCATTGTTGCCACCCAACGTCCTTCGGTTGATGTGGTCACGGGACTCATTAAGGCCAATTTGCCCTCACGCATTAGCTATAAAGTAGGTCAGAAAATTGACAGTAAAGTCATCTTAGACTCCATGGGTGCTGAGTCGCTCTTGGGGCGGGGCGATTTACTCTTTACGCCCCCTTCTTCGCCGGGACTTATCCGCCTCCACGCGCCATTTGCCAGTGAAAAAGAGATTGAGACAGTAGTAGAGTACCTTAAAACCCAACGTGAAACCCAGTACGACCAGAGTTTTCTCAAGGATTCTGGTAGCGACAGCGCCAGTGTTTTGAGTGGAGGAAATGCAGAGGAAGGGGAGATTGATGAGTTGTTTGATGAAGCCAAAAATATTGTTCTAAGCGAGCAAAAAACGTCCATCAGCTACATTCAACGGCGCCTTCAGATTGGTTACAACCGTGCTGCGCGGATTATTGAACAGCTTGAAAACATGGGTGTTCTCTCAGCACCCAACACCAAAGGCCAGCGCGAGATTCTTGATTAAGTTTTACATGTAAAGGATGCGCGTGAACCGTGTTATTGAATTTTTTATTGGTCGCCCTAGGTTAAATTACCTACTTTTTTTCTTTTTAGTGCTCTCGGGCATCGTGACGTACCTCACCATGCCCAAAGAAATTTTTCCGCCTTTAGCACTGGATAAAATCTCTATCACAGGCGCGTATTCGGGTGCTAGTCCCAATGCGCTTGATAAGATGGCAGTTTCTCGGATTGAGGATGAGATTAGCAATGTCTCTGGACTTCGCTCAGTGGAATCCACTATCGCTTCGGGGCGTTTTTCGATGGTGATTGAGCTGGAAGAGAGTGCCGATAAAAACGATGTCCTTCAAAAAGTCAAAGACGGCATCGCGCGGGTGCGGCCTGATTTGCCCGCTGACATGGATGAGCCTAATGCCACGTTATTTGCCTTTTCGATTCCTTTAATTCTTGTCAATATTAGCTCCGACACCCTTAGTATAGATGCGCTAGTCGAGATTGCCAAAGCCTTCAAATCAAACCTTTCGCAGATTGAAAACCTGACTAACTTGCAAATTTACGGCGAGGGTGAGCGGGTAATCGAGATAATCCTTGATACGCGCAAACTCGAAGCCTATGGGCTTTCTTCTGCTTCAGTAGCAACAGCCATCGGACGGATTTCTTCTATTTTTCCCATTGGCAAACTAGAAGAAACCGGAGGAAAGCATGCGTTTATCTCAACCTATAATGGCAAAGAACCCCAAGAGCTTCTAAGGACATTGCTTCGGATTGAGGGAAAAACTTTGCACCTTGGCGAAGTGGCGACGGTCGAAAAACACTACACCCAAACCGACACCCTCTCTTCTTTTGAGGGCAGGCGCTCCCTTAGCGTCAACGTTGCAAAAACCGAAGAGGGCAACGCCATGGCCTTGGCGGGTGCAGTAAAAGAACGGGTCAAAGAGTTGGCCAAACGCTACCCTGAAGTAACCGTGGGAACCTTTTCTGACACCTCTGTATATATTGAAAATCGCCTCAATACTGTCGTTTCTAACATTTTCTTTGGACTCATTTTAGTGGGCTTTGTGATGCGCTTGCTTGTTAATCACCGCATTTCACTGGTAGTGATTATTGGGGTGCCTACGTCGTTTATCATTGCACTTTTGTTTATGGACATGGGCGGCTACAGCATTAATATGATGACTTTACTAGGCGCGCTCATTGCTATTGGGGTGATTGTGGATGACGCGATCATTGTGGCCGAAAACATCCAGCGCCACATCGAAGAGGGGATGGAGCCAAAAGAAGCGGCGATTGTGGGGACAAAAGAGGTGGTAACCCCAGTGCTTGCCGCGTCCTTTACGACGATTTTTGCTTTTTTGCCCATGCTGATTATGAGTGGTGAGATGGGACAATTTATCAAGCTCATTCCCATTGCTATTAGCGTGCTTATTTTGGCGTCATTGCTTGAATCGTTCATCTTTTTGCCTATTCATGCCTGCCATTTACTACGCCCCAAAGATAAACAAGTCGACTGGTCGCGGGCGATGACATTTTACACCAACCTTGTGCGCAAGCTTATTACGTGGCGTAAAAGCACGCTGTTTACCTTTTGGGTTTTGGTGCCTGTGTTGATTGTGGGGGGATTTGCGCTTAGTAAGTTTAAAATTTTTCCAGATTTTGATGGGGATCAGATGAACATCAGTGCCAAGCTGCCCGTGCAAACTACTCTAGAAGAAGCCCATGCCATCGCCCAAGCCCTAGAGTCAAAAGTCTTAACCCTCAAAGAAAAATACTTCATCGAAAACGTAACCGTTATCTCAGGGTTTCGCATGAACGCGCGTGGCGAAGGGGAGGAGGGCAATAACTTGTTTCATATTTTTGTGGATTTAAAACGAGCCAAGCCAGATAACATTGTGGCCAAATACATCACGCCTGTGCTCTCTTTCGATTTTAAAAGCATGAAGTATGAGCGCACTTTTAAATCTTACGACATTGAAACCCAGTTGCGCGAAGAACTTACTGCCTTTATGGCGCAATACGAAACCATAAATTTTGAAGTCAAGGGGCCAAACGCAGGGGTAGTGAGCATGCCTATTGAACTTTTTGTCTATGCAGCAAATGACGAAGAAGCCCAAAAAGCCATCACACGTATCAAAGAAGCCTTGAAAAAAATCAAAGGCACCAACACTATTGGTGATGATGCCGCCCTTGGCACGCCAGAAATTAAGCTCAAAACAACACCTTATGGGGAGCGGCTGGGGGTGGATGAGGGAACCCTTGCGCGGGTACTTGGCGAGTATTTTTTGGAATCTTCTCGTGCTAAAGGGTTTGATGAACAAGGTTTTTTAGACATCATTCTAAAAGAAAAAAACCACAATTCCTTAGAGCACTTGTATGATTTTAAACTGAGCTTAGATTCGGGAAAATACGTTGCCCTACGGGATGTGGTGGAATTTGTCGAAGTAGAAAATTACGAGAAAATGTTTAAAAAAGATGGCAAAAAACGTTGGATGGTCTTTAGTGATGTTGATAGCCCTGTGACACCAACAGAAGTGCTTAAAGCCCTCAATCCAACCTTAGAGGCGATTCGTGCCGAGGGTTTGGTGGAGATTGGTTTTGGAGGGGAAAAGGAGCAAAATGACCAATTGGCACGCGAAATGGGAATCGCTAGTGCCATCGCGCTGTTTTTGATTTTTGTAACCCTTTTGGTGATGTTTGATTCGTATCGCTTGGCATTTATCATCCTCTCTGTAGTGCCTTTTTCACTTTTTGGCGTGGTAGCAGGGCACACCTTGATGGGAATGGATTTTTCTATGCCCTCCATGATAGGCGCCCTTGGGCTAGCGGGCGTGGTGATTAATGATGGGATTATTATGCTTGATTTTATCCGCAAAACCACAACCCTTGAAGCACTCTTGGCGCGTGCCAAATTGCGCCTTCGCCCCATTATCTTAACGTCCATCACTACCCTTGTAGGGCTTTCAACACTTATCTTTTTCCCCTCAGGCCAAGCGGTCATCTTGCAACCCTTGGCGGTTTCGTTGGGCTTTGGATTGCTGTGGGGAACCTTTTTAAATCTTGTCTATTTGCCCACGCTCTACGCTTTCGTTTCAAAAGTCAAGTAACCTTTACATGTAAAGGTTACTTCGTCTAAAAATACCTATTTTCTGCACCATAATGACATCTATTTGCCTTACATCCCCTCTTTTTATTGGCGTTTTTTTCCGTTATTTTTGCTAAATATAAGCTTAAAACTGTATAGTGGAACCCTCTATGTGTAATTTTAGTACACTACAAATGATATTTTATAACCTAATGAAGGATAAATTATTTCAGAGAATAGGAACAAAAAGCTTATTGTAAGCAACGTTTACAAGGTTTTTGGTGACCATCCTCAAAGAGCCATTAAAATGCTAAAACAGGGTATTGACAAAGATGAAATCTTTGAAAAGACTGGCATGAGCGTTGGCGTTAAGGATGCAAGTTTTGAGATATACGAGGGTGAAATTTTCGTCGTGATGGGCCTTTCTGGCTCGGGAAAATCCACCTTGGTACGTCTTTTGAACCGTCTTATAGAGCCCAGTTCTGGGCAGATTATTATTGATGGGGTTGACATTACCAGCCTTAAAGATAAAGATTTAATTGAGATTCGAAGAAAAAAACTCTCTATGGTATTTCAGTCTTTTGCCCTCATGCCGCACATGAACATCATCGACAATGTTTCTTTTGGACTAGAATTAAGTGGCATAGACAAAACTTCGCGCTATGAGAGTGCCAGAGGCGCTTTAAAGCAAGTTGGGCTAGAGCAATACGAAAACTCTTACCCCAGTGAGCTAAGCGGTGGCATGCAGCAGCGCGTTGGTTTAGCCAGAGCGCTCGCTAATGACCCGCAAGTATTGCTGATGGATGAGGCTTTTTCCGCGCTAGACCCCTTGATTCGTACTCAAATGCAAGATGAGCTTTTGGAATTGCAAGAAAAATCCCAACGCACAATCGTTTTTATCTCGCATGACCTAGACGAAGCCATTCGCATAGGGGACAGGATAGCGATTATGCAAGGGGGCGAGATAGCCCAAATTGGAACCCCAGAGGAAATTATCGCCCATCCTGCCAACGACTACGTGCGTTCCTTCTTTCAAGGCGTTGATGTTACTTCAATCTTAGGCGCTTCGCATATTGCCAGAAAAACCCTGCCGACGTTTATCAAAAAAGAAGGCTTTGGCATCAAATCTGCTCTTCGGTACATCGATGACTACAATAACGACTACGGCGTTTACGTCGAAAAAAACGGCAAATTTTTAGGCTTAATCACGGTAGAGTCCTTGGAAAAATCAACCACACTAGAAGAGGCCATTGTCGACAAAAGTAGCATTTTAGATACCGTACCTATCAAGGATTTGATTGGCACGGTGGCTGACTCGCAGTACCAAAGCGTCGTTGTTGATATGGACGGCAAATACAAGGGAACTATTTCAAAAACAAGGCTCTTAAAAACCTTGGACGAAGGAGTCAGCGATGGCAAGTGATCCATGGGGCAATGCAGCAACCGCTCAAGAAGACAGAGTGACAACCATGGATTGGTCCAAGACAACCTCTCAGGAGGTGGAAAAATTTGACATCTTGCGCCCCTTTAGTGATGAAGCCATTATCCCTTTTGGGGAGTGGACAAATCAAGGAATCGACTGGACAGTAACCCATTTTAGGGACTTTTTCTTAATGACAAAGATGCCAATCGATGTGATGTTAAAGGTTATTGAAAACTTTTTACTTTCCCTTTCCCCTTACGTTGTGATGGGATTTTTTGTGTTTTTGGCCCTGCAGTTTGCCACAAAAAAACTGGCCCTTGGCACCTTTGTTTCATTTGTTATTATCGGTTTTATCGGGGCATGGGAAGCCACCATGGTGACCTTGGCATTAGTCTTGACGGCGGTTATTTTCTCGCTGCTCATTGGGTTGCCGCTAGGTATTTGGAGTGCAAAAAGTGATAGGGTGGATTCTATTGTGCGTCCCGTGCTAGATGCCATGCAAACGACCCCTGCGTTTGTCTATTTGATACCCATTGTGATGCTTTTTGGGATTGGAAATGTGCCGGGCGTCATTGTGACAATCATCTTCGCCTTGCCGCCACTCATTCGCCTCACAAATCTTGGCATACGCCAAGTCCCCGAAGACCTCATTGAGGCATCTCGTTCCTTTGGGGCAAACGAACGGCAGATGCTTTTTCGCGTTCAAATACCCGTGGCCATGCCCACCATCATGGCGGGCGTAAATCAAACCCTAATGCTAGCCCTTTCTATGGTTGTTATCGCCTCTATGATTGCCGTGGGCGGACTTGGGCAGATGGTGCTTCGCGGGATTGGCCGTCTTGATGTGGGGTTGGCTGCGGTTGGCGGGCTTGGGATTGTGCTTTTGGCTGTCATTTTAGACAGGTTAACCCAGTCCATGGGAAAGAAAAACAAAGATGACAAGTTGCAATGGTTCCAAAAAGGACCCATTGGCTTTGTCTATAAAATAATTCAAAAATAAATTCTAAAAAGGAGAAAAAATGAAATTTTTTACAGCAGCGCTATCGTTGGTAGTAGCAAGTTCACTCTTTGGAGCAAAGGTAACGGCGGTTAAAACAAATATTGCCGAAGAGGGGTTTCAGATGTACATTGTTGTTGAGGCGCTAAGGGCGTTAGGGCACGATGTGGAAATCACAGAAGGCGTTGAATACCCCATCGCTTACAAAACCGTGGCACAAGAAGAGAAAAACGTTGCTTTTATGGCCGCAAGTTGGGACCCTTTGCAAAACAACATGCGAAAGGCTGTTGGGGATGAAAATCTCTTTATTGGTGGTAAATACATCGAAAATTGTGCCCAAGGGTACCTTGTGGATAAAAAAACTGCCGAGCAATACAACATCAAGTACATCAATGACCTCAAAGACCCCAAAATCGCAAAGCTTTTTGACAGCAACGGCAATGGAAAAGCAGACCTCGCAGGGTGCGCACCAGGCTGGGGATGCGAAGCAGTTATTGAGCACCAATTAGACGCTTTTGGCTTAAGAGACACCATTACGCATAACCAAGGGCAATACTCCGCCATCGTTACTGACGCGATTGCCAGATACAAAACGGGAAAGCCAATCCTTTACTACACATGGACACCTTACTGGGTGAGCGGTCGGCTTGTGCCTGGACAAGATGTGGTGTTTTTGCAAGTCAAAGAATCCGCCCACCCCGTGCTTGAAGATACCGCATTGCCCAATGGTGCCAACTACGGTTTTGCTGTAAACGCCCAACGCATTGTTGGTAACAAAAAAGTAAACGAGCACAAAGACATCGCAAAGCTTTTTTCCATTATGAAACTCAGTGTTAATGACGTGAGTGGAGAAAACATGCTCATGACAAATGGCGAAAACAAAGAAAGAGACGTGATGCGTCACGCCAAAATGTGGGTTGAGAGCAACAAAGCCACCTTTGACAAATGGATTGCCGAGGCTAAAGCAGCTAAGTAACTCCTAAGAGGGTTTGCCCCAAAGTAAGCCCTTTGCTTCTACTTTTTGAAAAAAACTCCTTACATGTAAAGGGTTTACATGTAAGGAAAAATATTAGGATTTTGGAGGAACGAGCAGCTTGCCTAAGTCACTTGAAAAAGGAAAGACGATGGTATTGGTTTTATCCCCAGAAATGTCATTAAGGGTTTGCAAGTAGCGCAACTGCAAGGCTTGAGGGTTTTGGGCTAGGATGTTGGCCGCTTCTAGGAGATTTTGACTCGCTTCAAGTTCCCCTTTGGAGTTGATGACCTTGGCACGGCGTTGACGTTCGGCTTCAGCTTGCTTGGCGATAGCGCGAATCATGCTCTCATCAAGGTCGATGTGTTTAATCTCCACATTAGAAATCTTAATCCCCCACGTGTCGGTTTGTTTGTCTAAAATCTGCTGAATGTCGTGATTGAGCTTTTCCCGTTCGGCAAGCATTTCATCTAGTTCATGCCCGCCAAGTACGGAGCGTAGGGTAGTTTGGGCTAGCTGTGATGTGGCGGTGCTAAAATCTTCCACCTGAATGACTGCTTTTTCGGGGTCGATAACACGGTAATACACCACTGCATTAACCCGCACAGAAACGTTGTCGTGAGAGATGACATCTTGGGAAGGAACATCTAATACTACGGTGCGCAAGTCCATTTTTTGGATTTTTTGAATCCACGGAATAACAAGGATAAGCCCTGGGCCTTTGACCCCTGTAAAACGCCCAAGAGTGAACATTACCCCTCGTTCGTACTCTTGTAAGACACGAAGGGAAGCGGCAACGATGAGAAGGACAATCATTGCAATATAGAGAATAGTAATCATTTTTACTCCTTTAGATGGATGGATTTGAGCGTGAGTTTAAGGCCTTTGAAGCCTGTAATTTCAACGCGTTGATGAAGGATGAGAGGTTCGTGAGACTTACCTGTCCAAAGCTCACCGTGGGATTCTACCAAGTAGCCATCATCTGTGATTTTTACCACTTTGGCTTCTTGCCCGATGAGTGTTTCTGTGCCAGTGGTGGCCTTGATTGAGCGGGCACTTAGTGCCATTTGGGTCACATACACGAAAAAAGCGACTGACACCAATGCCACCGCAACAATGAGCGGGATAGAGATGTCATTGCCTAGGGTTTGGGCGTCGAAGAGGAACACAGACCCAAGGCTAAAAGCGATAATCCCTGCGATGCCAAAAATGCCAAAACCTGCGACAAAAACCTCGCCAATCATCAGCGCAACACCAAGACCGATGAGTGCCAACCCTGCGTAGTTGAAGGGTAAAAGATTAAAGGCGTACAAAGCCAACAACCCACTGATTAGTCCCACAACACCAGGCAAAATAGCCCCAGGATTTAAGAGTTCAAAGAAGATGCCATACAGTGCTAAAAGCATCAGCAAATAAGCAAAAGTAGGGTTAGAGATGACGGATAAAAAAGCGGTTTTAAAATCAGGTTCGAGGCGTTCAAGAAGTACATCGGCCGTGTCAAGGGTGAGGGTTGTGGTGGCGTTTAGTTGCACTGAAGTACCATGAATTACAGCCAAAAGAGTAGGGATGTCTTCGGCAACGAGGTCAATCACACCCAGTTCAAGAGCGGTATTTGCAGAAATACTTGCCCCTTCTTTGACGGCTTTTTGCGCCCATTCACTGTTGCGTCCGCGAAGTTCGGCAAGGCTTTGCAAGTAAGCGTTTGCATCCTCAAGTACCTTTTTTTCCATGGTGCTTGGAGGTGCGTCTTGTGAGGCACCTATGGAAACGGGTGTGGCGGCACCAACATTGGTTCCTGGTGCCATGGCTGCTACGTGGGAAGCGTAAAGCAAATACGTTCCCGCACTTGCCGCCCGTGCCCCTTTTGGGGAAACGTAGACGACCACAGGAAGCGGTGCATTGGTGATTTCTTGCACCATCTCTCTCGTGGATTCAAGCAATCCTCCAGGCGTGTCGAGTTCTATAATCATCAAAGACGCTTGAGTGGTGTTGGCGTGGGAAAAAGCGTGTTGCAAGTGGGCAACACTAGCGGGAGAAATAGCCCCTTGAACACTTACATGTAAGACCGAAGAAGCCACGGAAATCGTAACAAAAAAAAGTAACCAAAATAGATGTCGCATCGTTCCCTCCTTGGGCAACGTTGACTGGCTTTGGCGTCAGTGCAAACAAGAGTGTCATTCATAGTACAGCGTACAGAATGTTTTGTCAATAGGGTGATTAAAAGCTCACAGATTGGCCTGAAAAAGGTATTTTTAAAAACTTAAGCATGTATAAAAATGAAATAAAGCTACCTTTTCTTAATCCCTTTTTGTTTTAGAAATACGCTACAATCCAACAAAAAAAGGAAGCTTATGACGATTGCACTTAACGGGCAAAATCTTGCCCAAAAACGCCAAGAGATTTTAGAGTACTTTTACCGCACCTTTGACACCGATGAAGCCTTGTGCGGACTCCTAAAAAACGACGCAAGTTTTTTCAAACAACCCAACCACTTGCGCCACGCGTTCATCTTTTACTATGGCCACATGGCGACGTTTTATGTGAACAAATTTCTTTTAGCAGGGCTTTTGAAAGAGCGGCTCAATGAGCATTTTGAGTCTGTTTTTGCCATCGGGGTGGATGAGATGAGTTGGGATGATTTAAACAGCGCCAACTATGCATGGCCTAGTGTGGAAGAGGTGCGTGCGTACCGCAAGCGGGTGCGAGAACTTGTGGGTGGCATCATCGAGGGGTTGGAGTTTACCTTGCCAATCACGCCGAACTCTCCCATGTGGGCGGTGCTCATGGGGATTGAGCATCAAAATATTCACATCGAGACAAGTTCGGTGTTGCTGCGAGAACTAGACCTAGCACACCTGAACGAAGGGGTATTTTTAGCACCTATGGAAGAGAGTAGGGGTGAAGCGCCTCGCAACAGCCTCTTACATGTAAAGGGCGGGGCGTTTACGCTTGGGGAAAACTGGGATGCGCCGACGCATTATGGGTGGGATAATGAATTTGGCACCCACGAGGTGGAGCTGGTGGATTTTGAGGCTAGCCAATACCTCGTGAGTAATGGCGAATTTAAAGAGTTTGTAGAGACGGGCGCGTACGAGAGTGGGGAGTATTTTTCCCAAGAGGGCAAGGCGTATCTAGGCTTCACCAAGGCCAAAGCACCCAAGTTTTGGCGCAACAAAGGTGGGGCGTGGGTGTTGCGGCAGATTAGCCGTGAGATTGCCCTGCCGCATGAGCACCCTGTGGAAGTGAGCTTTTACGAGGCGGAGGCTTTTTGTGCGTGGAAAAGTGCGTGCCTTGGAAAAGAGGTGCGCTTGCCAAGCGAGGATGAATACTACGCCCTAGCGCGTTTCACGCACGCCTTTTCCAAAGAGGCCAACGTTGGGCTTAAAAAAGGCTCAGCAGTTTCGGTCAACGCCCATGCATTTGGGGATTTTTACGACGTGCGGGGCAATGTGTGGCAGTGGAGCATCACGCCTATCTACCCCTATGAGGGCTTTAGGACGCACCCGTGGTACGATGACTTTACCGTGCCGACTTTTGATGACCGTCATGCACTCATCAAGGGCGGGAGTTTTGCAAGCCTTGGCAACGAAACCCTGCCTAGCGCGCGCTACGCCTTTCGCAAGCATTTTTACCAACACGCGGGCTTTCGCTACGTGCACTCGTCCAATCCCGCGCCCACGCACCTAAATACTAACATTTACGAAACCGATGCGCTTCTTTCCCAGTACTGCGACATGCATTACGGTGGCACGCATTTTGGAGTGCCAAACTTCTCAAAACACGTGGTGGAGCTGCTCTTGCCTTACGCCAAGGCGCGCGGGAAGGCGTTGGATTTGGGCTGTTCGGTAGGGCGTGCGAGCTTTGAACTGGCGAAACATTTTGATGCGGTGGAGGGGATTGACTTTTCGGCTAATTTCATCCGTGTGGGCGTGGCACTTCAGCAAAAAGGCACGCTAACGTACAACGTATCCACTGAGGGGGAATTGCGTACGAGTGCCCATGTGAACTTGCAAGAGCTTGGTTTTGAAAAAGAGGCGCAAAAAGTCGGGTTTTTTCAAGGGGATGCGTGCAATCTCAAGCCCCAATTTAGCGGCTATGACGTGGTGCTATGTAGCAATCTCATCGACCGTTTACGCACCCCACAACTCTTCCTAGAAACCATCGGTGAACGGCTCAATAAAGGCGGTCTTTTGGTGCTCGTCTCCCCCTACTCGTGGGATGAAGCCTACACCCCAAAAGAGGCGTGGCTAGGGGGATTTTACCGTGAGGGCAGGGCAGTACACACCCTAGAAAACCTCCAAACCCTCCTCAAAGAGTGGAGCTTGCTAGGGTGCCACGAAGTCCCCTTTGTCATCCAAGAAACCGCCCGCAAATTCCAACACACCCTCTCCCAAATGAGTGTGTGGAAGAAGGTGTAGAGAGGCTTACATGTAAAGCCCCAAAGTTTTTGGGTGCTTTACATGTAAGTTACAATGAGCCTATTCCTTTGCGTAAAAATGCATTAATCAATGACTGGTAAGAAACTTTTTGTTCGCTTGCTTTTTTCTTGAAGTACAAAATGATGTCATTGTCGAGTCTAAGTGTCGTTGGGATTTTTTTAGGCTCATAGAACCGCCCTCTGACGCCACCTTCAAAGTCATACGACTCTTCAAGCTCATAGTTATCGTATTGTTCTCTTTCTTTAATGGTTTTCATAAAATTCCTTTTCGGCTTTGTTGGCATATCTTGCGCTGATGATGCGCACTATCTCTTCGCCATGTTCATCAAAAAACATATTGGCAACGACTAAAATTTTCACTTTTTTCGTTGCACCAAGGGTTATCCATCGCTCTTCACAATAATCAAACCTTGCGTCACACTTTGAGATGTGAAACGGGTCGTCAAACACTTCTCGCGCCTCTTCAAAGCTCACACCGTGTTTTTGAAGATTTGAAGCACTTTTTGTGTCACTCCATTCAAATTTCACCTTTTCCCTTTATGAATCTTTTGAAAAGTATAACGCTTTTGTATGTACATTGTCAATTAGTTAAAAAATACTAAAAAACCACCTATTTTGCAACAAAGCCCCTTCGTCATCCAAAAAGTACCGCAGATTCCAATACATGTACTCCCGAATGAATGTATGGAGGAGGGGGTGGAGGGCTTATATGTAAAGCCCTAAAGGTTTTTGGGCGCTTTATATGTAAGGGTGTTGTTGGTGGCAATGAATCCTAGGTTTGGATGTGGTAGGATTTTGGGGTTTAAGGGTGTGGAAAAAGGGACTGTTTGGTTTAA
>NZ_JAFHKK010000034.1 GCF_016937535.1 Sulfurospirillum tamanense
CAGCTTAGCTACTTCGTCCCAGCTTACACGTACAAACGTATCGTTGCCACGAAGTTTGGCGTGGTCTTTTTTGCCCTCAAGGTAGCTTTTGCGCACATAGGGGTATTTGATGCGCGTGTTTGAATAATTTCTATCCAACAAGGCTTTGGTGAGTGCACCTGGATTGTGGTCTGACTCATGGGGTACGATGTCGATGATTTTGCCATCTTGCACGTGCGCATAAAACGCACCAAAGTGGCTAGCATGGGGAACTTTTTTCACTGGAGAAAAAAGTTCTGTTGCACTTGCGGTGGTTGTTGCCGCAGCAGCCGAACCAAGAAGAGTTGTCTTGATAAATCCGCGTCGTGAGAGGCTCATGGAAGATCCTTTAAAATTGAATTTAAAGGATCATAAAAGAAAAATATAGCAAAAAAATCGAATATTTGTATTTTTAAATTTTTACATGTAAAGAGACTATTTAAAAGAGTAGAGTTTTTTGCGCTCGCTAGAGCCTGCGATGTTGAGTTGCTTGCGGTATTTTGTAATGGTTCGGCGCACCATCTTGACCCCAAACCTCTCTTCAATCATGCCTAGCAGCCTAGAATCACTGAGCGGTTTTTTAGAATCTTCCTTGGCCACCACTTCTTGTAAGTAACTCTTAATCGCCGCATTGGAGACATCTTCATCAATCGCTGCTGAGAAAAATTGCTTTAGGGGAATTACCCCCTGATTGCACGCAAGGTATTTGTTGGCAATAGCACGAGAAATAGTCGAAGGGTTGCGGGCAAGCTCATCAGCCAAATCTTTGAGCTTCATAGGTCGGATTTGCCCACCCGTAAAAAACTCATACTGGTACTCCACAATCATTAATCCCATCTTATACAAGGTCGCTTTACGCATCTCTAGCGCATCCACCAAGTCTTTGGCATCTTTGATTTTTTGGGCCACAAAGTAATGGGATTCATCCATTCCTTGGGTATCAATAATGACATCCGGATAGTACGCATCGTTGAGCTTCACCTCAATGGCGCCATTATTTTCAAACACAAACAAATCTGGCACCACTTGCATCTCTTCCTCAAAATACTCAATCGCCGGAGGAATGTGAAACCGGCGGATAATGCCAATGGCTTCTGAAAAATCCGCTTCCCCTGCATAGGTTTCTAGGTTTTCAAAATCTTCGATGAGGCGTTTTGTGCGCTGGTAAAGCCCCTCTTCCACATCCAAATCATCCAGTTGAAACAAAAACGCTTCTTTAAAATCTTTGGCCCCCACACCAAGAGGTAACAATTGAGCAAAGCGTCCACGGATGCGCTCCACCTCCACCTCACTAAACCCATGAGCCACCCACCATGCGGGTTCGGGGTCATAATAGCCCTCTTCGTTAATTTGTTCAATGATTTTTAGGGCGATGTCTTGGGATTTACATGTAGGAAAAAGGGGGGGATTGATTTGCTCGTAAAGCACATCATAGAGCGAAGATTTTGAGAGAGTGAGGGCTTCTATGGCTTCGCTTGCGGAGTTTTTGCTCGTAGCTTGGTCGAAAAAGCTCCGTTTAGCAAACTGCCTGCCCTCGTCTCGCTCGTTTCCAGGGCGCACCTCAAGCAAAGGATTGGCTTCACAAAAAGGCTCCAAAACCTCCTTTAAAGATTCCAAATTTGACTGCAAAATGGGCAGCCAACTGCGCATGGTATTGGAGAGTTTTTGTTTTGGAGCCTGAGAAACACCCGTGCGAAGCGTTAGCATAAATTAATCTAAAAGCCTGAAAGATTCGCCAAGATAATACGTGCGCACTAATTTGTCATGCGCCACCTCTTTTGCCGTTCCACTTGCTAGCAACGCCCCATCTTTAATGACATAGGCACGGTCACAAATCTCTAGGGTTTCACGCACGTTATGGTCGGTGATGAGCACCCCAATGCCCAGTTTTTTCAAGTCTTTGACAATGTTTTGAATGTCGCTCACTGCGATAGGGTCAACCCCCGCAAAAGGCTCATCCAAAAGCAAAAACTTCGGCGTAATGGCAAGAGAGCGCGCAATCTCACACCGTCGCCGCTCGCCACCGCTCAGACTCACCCCTTTGCGCCCGCGAATGGGTTCGATGTTGAGCAAGTTTAGCAGTTCTTCTACTTTGGCTTCGCGTTTTTTTTCATCTTCATACACAATCTCCACCGCAAGCAAAATATTCTCTTCTACACTTAAATCTTTAAAAATACTCGACTCTTGAGGCAAATAACCAATGCCAAGCTTGGCCCTCTCGTGCAAGGGCATGGACGAGATGTTTTGATTATCCAGATAAATCTCTCCCTTTGTCGCTTCAATCAATCCACAAATCATATAAAACGTTGTGGTTTTCCCAGCACCATTTGGGCCCAAAAGTCCTACCACTTCGCCACTTTTCACTTCCAGTGAAACCTCATGAATGATGGGAGTTTTTTTAATCGTCTTGGAGAGCTTATCTACTTTTAATTTATGCATACGTTACCTCGTAATGGCGCTTGTTTTCCAGCACCGTAATCTTTACCATGATAAAATCCAACCCCACCCCGCGCAACATGCGCACAAATTTTTCATCAGCCCACTCTATCACGTGCACACCAGAAAAGGTCAACTGCTCTAGCAATCCTTGGTGCAAAAACCCATTTAAACCTGATTGGTAGATGTCGTAATGAAACAGCGTATCCTCGTAATTTTGCATGATAGAAAAGGTAGGGGAAGAAACGGGTGCCTTTACATGTAAGGCCTTTGCCAATGCTTTTGTCAGGGTTGTTTTACCAGACGCAAGGGTGCCCTCAAGGAGCAAAATCCCACCATTTTTTAGCGCATTGGCCAAAACAGTTGCGACAGCATCAACCCCTTCAAGCTTACATGTAAAGGTTTGTTTCATAGGGAGTTTGACACACTTATAATCTGTGCAAGCTTCTCTTTGGCTCGCCCACTCTCAATCGCCATCTTCGCCATAGCAACGCCTTCTTTAAGGTCTCTAGCGCTCCCTTCCACCCAAAGGGCAGCCGCGGTGTTAAGCAAGATGATTTCTTTCTTACCCCCCTGCTCTTCCCCTTCAAAAATCGCCCGCGTAATGGCTGCGTTTTGAGTGGCGTCACCCCCTTTGATGGCCTCAAAGGGGTAACGTTTTAACCCCAACGCTTCAGGGTCAATTTCCAAAGATTCGATGTTCCCTCCTAGGACGCGCACCCCATCACTCACGCCGCTAATGCTCAGCTCATCCATCCCATCCCGTGAACTTACGACCAAAGAAGAAGGGCTTTTAAGAAGCGAAAGGGCCTTAGCAATAGGCGTTAAAAAACTCTGAGGATAAACGCCCAAAAGGTACTTGGTCGCACCCGCTGGGTTGGTCAAAGGCCCTAAAATGTTAAAAATCGTTCCGTGGTCAATGCTTCGCCGAATGGGCATGATATGCCGCATGGCAGGGTGATGGTTGATGGCAAACATAAAGGTAAATCCACACTCTTCAAGCATCACTGCTTGGTGGGTGTTGTCGAGATTAAGGTTGATGCCAAGGGCTTCTAGCATGTCTGCACTGCCTGAATTGCTCGTAATCGCGCGGTTTCCGTGCTTGGCCACCACACAGTCCAGGGAAGCCAAGACAAGGGCGACGGTGCTCGAGATGTTAAAACTCCCGCTCTTATCGCCCCCCGTGCCCACTACGTCGATGACGCGATCACGCAAGACTTTTTCCAGTGGAACTTTAATGGAATGTTCCCGCATCACACTTGCCGCCGCGGCAAGTTCTTCTTCGCTTTCGCCACGGTTGTGCATGTCAATGAGCACCAAGCGTGCTTCGTCTTCGTCGATGCGGTTTTGAAACAACAAATCAAACCAATGCCGCGCCTCTTGGTAATTCACCCTAGCTCCTTTACGTATTCGTCTTGCTTGGATTTAGAGATAGTTTTTGTCTCAGGAATGGCCAACACCTCGTACGACACTTCTTTTTGCAAGTACGCAATGGTGATTTTATCCCCTACTTTGACGGCCTTGGCTGGCTTTGCCACCGCACCATTGATGCTAACCACGCCGTTTTTGCACATGTCTTCAGACACGGCACGGCGTTTTGTGATGTTCACACAATTTAAAAATTTATCGATTCTCATAGGGTATTGTAATGAAAAAACCTGAAAGTAGCAATAAAGGGAATGAAAAATGCTTACGCCCTCCTCTTCTTTTTTACACCAACCCGCTATTAATCAAATTTTCACCTAAAATGCGTTACTATCGTGGGTTTATAATTTATTTTTCAAGGACTGTCTATGAAACGTGAGGTAAAAAAAGTCGTTCTAGCCTACTCAGGAGGCCTAGACACCAGTATTATTTTAAAATGGCTTCAAGATGAATACAACTGCGAAGTGGTCACCTTTACCGCAGACATCGGCCAAGGCGAAGAACTCGAACCCGCGCGCAAAAAAGCCATTGAACTTGGCATTAAACCCGAAAATATTTACATCGAAGACCTCAAAGAAGAGTTTGTACGCGACTATGTCTTCCCTATGTTTCGCGCTAACACCATTTACGAAGGCGAATATTTACTAGGCACGTCCATCGCGCGTCCTCTCATCGCCAAACGCCAAGCGGAAATTGCCGCTCTCACAGGTGCAGACGCGGTAAGCCATGGCGCTACAGGCAAGGGCAACGACCAAGTGCGTTTTGAAATGGGCTACCTTGGCATCAACTCCGACCTCATTATCATCGCCCCATGGCGCGAATGGGATTTAAACTCCCGTGAAAAACTCCTCGCCTATGCCGCAAAACACGGCATCACCATCGAGAAAAAACCCAACAAATCGCCCTACTCCATGGATGCAAACTTGTTGCATATTTCTTACGAAGGTCTTGTGCTTGAAGACCCCAATGCTGAACCAGAAGAGGACATGTGGCGTTGGACCGCGAGCCCCGAAAACGCCCCAGACCAAGCAGAGATTATCGAAATTGGCTACGAAAAAGGTGACCCAGTTCTACTCAACGGCCAACGCCTCAGCCCTGCGTCCATGTTACACGCCCTCAACGAACTAGGATGCAAACACGGCATCGGTCGCCTTGACATCGTTGAAAACCGCTTTGTGGGCATGAAAAGTCGCGGCTGCTACGAAACACCAGGAGGCACCATCATGCTCAAAGCCCACCGTGCCATCGAGAGCATTACTCTTGATCGCGAAGCAGCGCACCTCAAAGATGAGCTTATGCCTCGCTACGCCAAGCTCATCTACAACGGTTTTTGGTTTGCCCCTGAGCGCTACATGCTCCAAGCGGCCATCGACAAATCCCAAGAAGGAGTCAACGGCACCGTACGCCTTAAACTTTACAAAGGCAATGTCATGGTTATCGGTAGAGATTCCACCACTGACAACCTCTTTAATGCCGATTTTTGCACCTTTGAAGAGGATGAGGTGTACAATCAAAAAGACGCCGAAGGGTTCATTAAACTCAACGCTTTGCGCCTCATCATCGCAGGCAAAAACAAAAAGCGCCAAGGAAAATAATGGCTCAAACAGCTCTTTGCCAAGAGGTTTTAGCCAAGCATGAAATCACCCCAGAAGCCCTTGAAAATCTCTTACATGTAAGGGCACTAGGTGAGTGTGATTTTTTGCTAGTGGACGTGCGCGAAGCGTTGGAGTTTTCACAGGAGTCCATCGAAGGCACCGACCTTCTTTTGCCTTTTACCCGCGTCCATCTCTACCAAGAAGAGCTTGAATATCTCAAAACCACCCCCTTTGTGCTTTACTGCCACACAGGAGGACGAACCGACTACCTCATGCATGTCTTTGGACGCATGGGGTTTGCCCAAAGGTGCCATTTGCCTGAGGGTATCGACAGCTACAAAGGCAAGGTGGTGAAAAATGCCCCTTTTCCCAACCCACTTAAATAAACCAAAGGAGATTCCATGAAAGTATTACTTATCAAAGACGTGAAAGCCTTAGGCAAAGCAGGCGAAATCAAAGAAGTCAAAGATGGCTATGGCCACAATTTTCTCATCGGAAAAGGGTTTGCCAAACTTGCTACCCCTGATGTTCTTCGCCAGTACGAAGCCAAAAAACGCCGTGAAGCTGAAGAGGCTGCTGCGGAGCTTGAAAAACTCAAAGACTTAGAAGCCCAACTTAAAAACATCACCCTTTCCATCAAACGCCCTTTGGGTGCAAACGGAAGCTTGTTTGGCGCTATCACCAAAGACGAAATCGCTACCGAACTTGAAGCCCAACACGGGTTTGTTGTGGACAAAAAACACATAGAATTAGACAAACCCATCAAAGCAACAGGAAACTATGATATTTCCTTAAAACTTGGCCATGGCATTCACGCGCACTTTGCGCTTAATGTCATCGGAGAATAGCCGTGTTTGAAGCCACCACCATTCTCGCCTACAAAGGGAAAAATCGCTCCGTCATCGGGGGTGATGGCCAAGTCACCTTTGGCAACACTGTCCTTAAGGGCAATGCTGTGAAAATCCGTCGCCTTCACGGGGGAAAGATTTTGGCAGGGTTTGCAGGAAGCACTGCCGATGCGTTTAACCTCTTTGATATGTTTGAAAATTTTTTAGACCAACGCAAAGGCGACTTGCTCAAAGCGGCTATTGATTTTTCAAAAGAGTGGCGCAAGGACAAATATTTGCGTCGCCTCGAAGCCATGATGCTTGTGCTCAACCGCGAACATTTGTTTATTTTAAGCGGTACGGGCGACGTGGTTGAACCAGAGGATGGCACCCTTGCAGCCATTGGCAGTGGAGGGAATTTTGCCCTCTCCGCTGCGCGCGCCTTGCACACTCACACTAGCCTCGACGAAGTCACTCTTGTTAAAGAGAGTCTCAAAATCGCCGGAGAGATGTGCATTTACACCAATACCAATATCCAAACCTTTATGCTTGAGGATACAGCCCTATGACACCCAAAGAGACCGTCGCCTACCTTGACCAGTACATTATCGGCCAACAAGACGCTAAAAAAACCATTGCCATCGCCCTAAGAAACCGTCACCGACGCATGCAACTTGACAAAGAAATGCAAGAAGAAATCATGCCCAAAAATATCCTCATGATAGGCTCCACGGGCGTTGGCAAAACAGAAATCGCTAGACGCCTCGCCAAAATGATGGCCCTTCCTTTTGTCAAAGTAGAAGCCAGTAAATACACCGAGGTTGGCTTCGTAGGACGCGATGTCGAATCCATGGTGCGCGATTTGGTCTTAGCTTCAATCAACCTTGTTAAAACCGAACACAAAGAACGCAACGAGGGGCGGATTCAAGAATACGTCGAAAACACCATCATCGAAAAACTCCTTCCCCCGCTCCCCAAGGGAGCAAGTAGCGAAAAACAGGCTGATTACGAACGCAGTTTTGCCCGCATGAAAGAACGTTTGTTGCAAGGGGATTTGGACGAGCTTACTATTGAAGTAGAAATTGCCCCCGCTCAAGGGGAAAGTCCCGACAATCTTCCCCCTGAAATGGTAAAAGTCCAAGAAAGTTTTGTGAAGATTTTAGGTATGGGAAGCAAGCCTGTCAAAAAAGAGTTGAAAGTTAAAGAAGCCAAAGAAGCCCTAAAATACGACGCTGCCGAAAAATTGCTTGACCTTGAAAGCATTAAAGCAGAAGCCCTAGAACGGGCGCAAAACAGCGGGATTATCTTCATCGATGAAATCGACAAAGTTGCTGTTCCTTCAGGCTCTAGCAGCCGTCAAGACCCTAGCAAAGAAGGGGTTCAGCGAGATCTGTTGCCCATTGTTGAGGGCTCAACCGTGAGCACCAAGCACGGCTCCATCAAAACCGACCACATCTTGTTCATCGCCGCAGGTGCCTTTCATGTGAGCAAGCCTTCTGATTTGATTCCTGAACTGCAAGGGCGTTTTCCATTGCGCGTAGAGCTTGACAGTTTGGACGAGGAAGTGTTGTATCAGATTCTTACCAAACCCAAACACTCTCTTTTGCGCCAGTATGAGGCACTGCTAAAAACCGAAGGGGTGACCTTAGTATTTGAAGAAGAGGCCATTCGCGCGTTAGCCAAAATCTCCCAAAAAGCCAACGAAAGAATGGAGGACATCGGGGCAAGACGTTTGCACACCATCATTGAAAAAGTGATTGAAGAAATGAGTTTTGAAGCTGATTTACACCAAGGAGAAACCTTACATGTAAGCGCCGAACTTGTGCATAAACGGCTTGATAGTATTATTGAAGACCAAGACACAGCAAGGTATATTTTATGAGCACAAAAACAGGATTCGTAGCCGTTGTTGGCAAACCCAATGCAGGAAAAAGCTCCCTTTTAAACTGGCTCATGGGCGAAAAACTCGCCATGGTCTCCCAAAAGGCCAATGCTACCAGGAAGCGTTCTTTGCTCATTTCTATGCATCAAGACAACCAGATTATTTTCATCGACACACCTGGCTTGCACGAAAAAGAGAAGTTACTTAACCAATTCATGCTCGAAGAGGCCCTCAAGGCCATTGGGGATTGTGATGTGATTTTGTTCTTGGTTCCAGCAACCGGTAGCACCAAATCCTACGAAGCCTTTTTAAAACTCAACCCCAAAGCGCCCCACTTACTTCTTTTGACAAAAACTGACCTCATGAGCCAAGATGAAATCCTTCAAGCCATTGAAAAATATCATGATTTTCAAGACCGTTTTATTTCACTGATTCCCATCTCTATCAAAAAGGGGAGCGACAGGGCCTATCTCTTGGGTGAAATCGTAAAACATCTTCCTGAGCATCCCTATCTTTATGACCCCGAAATTCTCACTACTGACCCCATGCGCGAACTCTACCGCGAATTCATCCGAGAGGCCATTTTTGAGAACATTAGCGACGAAATTCCCTACTGTAGTGACGTCTTGGTTGAGAAAGTAGAAGAATCGCATAATTTAGAAAAAGTTTATGCTACAATCATTGTCGAAAAACAGAGTCAAAAAGGTATTATTATCGGAAAAGGCGGGGCTGCTTTGCAACGCATCGGGAAAAATGCAAGGGTATTAATGGAAGAATTGTGCCAAAAAAGAGTATTTTTAAAACTCTTTGTGGTAGTGAAGCCCGGATGGAGCCAGAATAAGCGGGCTCTTAAAGAACTTGGGTACGAAATACGCGGCTGATCGGAAGTATCTTACACTATTTCACAACAACTTAAGAGCAGGTTTGGACATGGTAACAACTTCTTCGGATAAAAAAGGGTTTACTTCTATTGTATCCATTGATTTGGAATCGAAAAATGCTTTTCGATTTGAGCGCAATGAAATCAAGCCTCACAATCTTGACAAGTCCTCGAAAACGGATGAATTTTTTATCTCCTACATTTACGCAAAAGATATCATCTCCTCCACTCTTGAAGTAAGTCGCTCCATTCCTGATTCTGACCTGCAAGATGTTGTAGAAATCAAAGCCTATGAAGAACTAGGTCTTGATACTGCCACCGAATACAAAATTACCTTTTTTGAAACAGAAATTAATGACACAAAAAATCGCCTTTTAAATGTATTTGCCATCAATGCCGAACTTGTACGCGAACAGTTTAGTGCCATCAAATCTAAAACCAAATACATTGACTATGTCTCCACTGCTCCTTTTTTGGTAGGTTCGCTTTATCGTAAGAATATTCTTGAAAAAGAAGGGGTTCAGTGTTTTGTCTATCTTCAAAAAAACGACGCCTTCTTGGCAATTTACCGCGCTGGAAATTACCTCTACTCCAAGTCCCTGCGGTACTCCCTTAAGGAAATCAGCGAAAAATTTTGTGAGCTTTTAGGCGAGCGCGTCGAAGAAGATGATTTCTATCACATGCTTGCCGCTGAAGGAGTGCGCCCTACCAACATAGGACATCAAACCCATATTGAGCAGCTTTTTGGAGAAATTTTTTCCTACATTAACGATGTTTTAATTTTTGCCAAGCGTAGTTATGGCATTGAGGCTGTTGATCAGTTTTATTTCGGAACAGAGGTAGGGATGATTAGTGGCATTGAAGAGTACTCTAAAAGCCACCTTGGGCTTGTTTCTTACGATTTCAACTTCAACATCGCCATCAATTCCAAAGAATGGTATATTGACCAGATGCACATTTTGATGATTTTGGCCTCTCAAGCTTATTTTGAGTCCCAAGATGAGTCAGAAAACTTTACCATTTTCAAAAGGCCTCCTGCTTTTTCAAAACGGCCTAGCGGAAGACTTGCAGGTGTCTTAGTCGCCTCACTCGTGCTCTCTTTTGCTTACCCTGCCTATCAGTATGCTTATGGCACAAAATTGGCTTTTGACACCATGAAGCAAAAAGAAAAATTTTCTGATTTAAACCAAAAAGCCAACACCTTAAGAACTGCACTTGCAACGCTTGCAGAAGAAAAAAAAGGATTGGATGTAAAATTTTCCCAACAAAACGAACGCCTCCAATTTCGCAAAAAACTTCTTGATGAAATCCATGAAAAGAAAGTAAACTACCCCATGAAAGGGGTAATCATTAGTGATTTGGTTAGCTTACTCAACAACCGAAATATTATGGTTTCAAAAATAACAGAAGCCAATGGCAAAATGACCCTCTCTTTGCGAAGCCGTAGCGACAAAAAACTCACCGAGCTCCTTAAAGATATCAGCAAAAAAGAAAAATACGGCGTTTCTACAAAAGAGATTATCAAACAAGAAGATTCCCTCTTCTATACCAGTGATGTCACCATAAAGGCTCAATAATGGACGCACTTCTTGAAAAAATAGATGCCTTCTTTGATGCAAAAAAACCCAATGAAGCAAGTATCCTGATGCTCATGATAGGAATTCTTGTAGCGTTTTTAGTCTACACTTATGCATTCCCGCCCGCAGAATCTTTTTTGAAAAAAAATGAGCGCGCTTTTGGGCAAATTACAGCCAAGGTGAATGAAGAAAGCGCTTATCTCGCTTCGGTCACTGTCAATGGAAACAGCAACTTTCACGTGGAACGGTTGCGCGGAGAAATTGAACAAACAAAAATTAATCTTGAGCGCATCACTTACACTAACGGCTTTGTTGACAACAAGCTAAAAGAGCTTTCTTACTTGCTTTTTAATGATAAAAATTGGGCAAATTTTTTAGATCATATCTCTTTTTTAGCCAAACAGCACAATATTAATCTTTTAAAAATCAATAATGAATTCAAAGAACCTTCTTTGCAAAAAATCGAACAAGTGTTAACTATTTCTATCGATCTTAAAGGAAATTTTGGCAATGTTCTAAGGTTTATTAATGCCATTGAAGAGAGTCGTTTGGTTGTTGACATTTACGAAATGTCACTAGAGAGCGCGCAAGCCCTTGACGGGTCGTTGAAAATTGCTGTTTGGGGGATGAAATATTGAAACCACTGCATATTTTTGTAACACTTTTGCTTTTTATTGGTTCATTGGGTGCCAAGGCGCCCTCGCTGAGTGATGAAGCCACTGCCTATGAGGTGCTTTTTGAGGCCATCAATCAAAAGCGTTTTGGCCTCACTGAGGCAACCATTAGAGCCATTAAAGACCCGTTTATAAAAACTTATCCTGACGCTAACTCAACCGAAGAAAATGCTCAAAAAAGAGAAACTTACCAGCTTTATGCAATTTTTGATAACCGTGCCAAAATAAACAATACTTGGCTAATGCTAGGAGAGACGATAGGCACCTATCGTCTTAATACCATTGGAAACAGAGAGGTTACTCTCGTTAATGCAAGCCAAACCCTCAAACTTACGCTATCTGAAAAAGGAACCAACAATGTTACTATCTCATTCAAATAACAAATTTTTAGCAGTTATCATGCTATTTGTCTCCTTTTCTCTTCCTAGCGTTTCCCTTGGTGCCACTGAAACGTCCTGTGAATACAGGGTTTTTAATGTCAAAATTAACGAATCCGTCTCCATACGAGAAGTTATCAATCAACTCTCGAACGTCTGCAATTTCAGCACAGTTGTTAAAGATCCTCAAGCCATCACCATACTGCAAAACCAGCTTCAAGGAATAAATATTCGAGATCTAACCCTCCACGAGATACTTGATTTACTTCTAGAGGAAAACAACCTTAATTATGAATTCAAGCGCAATACCTTACGGATCTCAGCCCTTGAAACAAAAACCTTTTCCCTTGACTACATCACCTCTATTCGTCAAGGCGTAGCTACCCTCAACGCTTCCATCTCGGCCACACCCACCGAAGAGGGTAGCACTCGCGACACAGCAAATGCTGCAGAAAATGAGATTCGTGTTACTGAAGAATTTGATTTTTGGAACACCCTTGATGCGGAACTTACTGCTGTTTTAAACAGCGGCTCTGAAGTCTATGCAGCACAATCTCCCATTATTAACCGCCAAGCGGGTCTTATAACCATCACAGGAACCAGCACACAATTAAAGCGCGCTCAAACCTATTTGGATGACCTTAAGCGTAGGCTTCACCGCCAAGTCATGATTGATGTTTCCGTGATTTCCGTTGGACTTAGTGAGGACCAAACCACAGGAGTTGACTGGAGTAAATTTCAACTTAGCCTAAGCCATAATAGTGACAATGATTTGGATTACGTAGGAACCAGTGTTTCCAATGCTTTTAATGCCAACAACTATGCTAAAAACATTAATGTTTTAAATAATATCTCTTTCTCTATGGAGGGGTTAATTAATTTCCTTAAAAGCAACGGGGACACGCGCGTTGTCTCAAATCCAAAAGTTATCACCATGAACAACCAACAAGCACTTATTACTGTAGGTGATAATATCAACTACCGTGTTCCTGAAGACACCAGTGCTTCTGATGGCGACAATATTACTACCACTTACAACAACTACTCCATCTTCATTGGAGTTCTTTTAAACCTTTTGCCTGAAATTTCCGATGAAAATAAAATCATGCTACGCATCAATCCCTCCATTAGTAGTTTTAAGTACGCGGACGATGACGCCAAACAAACAACACCCCGTGAAGTAGCTCCCGATACCACTGAGAAAAAACTCTCAACAGTCGTTATGGTAAACAGCGGTGATACTATCATTTTAGGCGGTCTCATTGAAAATACCAAAGGCTTTGATCATACCAAAGTTCCTCTTTTGGGAGATTTGCCTCTTCTTGGAAGTGCCTTTAGAAGCACCAAAAAAACAACATCGTCCACAGAACTTGTATTTGTTATCACACCAAGAATTATTGGGGAACAGACCCCCTATACACAAACATTGAAAGATTTGGGTTTTTCAAAGTCAATCTATGAGTAACCGTTTTACCGAAATTAAACAAATTTTTGCCGAAGAGAGTGTGTTTGATTATGTGAACCTTGATAAATCCACACTAACATACGAAAAACTTGTACAGTGCATTCAAAAACCCTTGAAGCTTATTTTGTTTTACGGAAAACCGGGCACAGGGAAAACATTCTTACTGCGAAAAATTTACCATGATTTGGAAAAAAAACAACCGTTGATTTTTTTTCCACAACCTTTTTTTGATGAAATACAATTTTTAGCTTCTTTGTATGAAGAAATTTTTAATGAAAAAGCCCCTCAAATCAACGGTTATGAACATTTTTTAAGGCTCTATAAGGAGCGCACAAATACCCATGAAAAAGTCGCCATTAGCGTACTTTTGGACGAAGCACAACTCTACCCTAATGAGCTCATAGAAAAAATTCGTCTCATGGCTGACACCCGTCTTTTTAAATTTTTATTTACCATCCACAAAACAGAAAAAGAAGACGTGCTAGCAAAAGAGTACTTCACAACACGCATCTGGGAAAGCATAGAATTGCCAAACTCCTCTGTTGCAGAATTGCAAATTTACCTAGAAAAAAAGTTTCTTTTTCATAACCGATTCGAAATTCTCACTCTTTTTAAACCCAGTCAAATTCGCTACCTCTTTGAGTTAACTAAAGGAAATTTACGCACGGTCAATAAGTTGCTCTATAAATTTTTTGAAATTTATGAATACTATGAAGCCAACAAACCTTCTCTTGTTGGAGGAAAATACGCTAACACAAAATATATTCAAATGGCTGCCATTGATGCGGGATTAATTCATGCTTAATGCCTCCGATATCCAAACACTTGAAGCCCGATGGAAAAAGTGGCAATTTAAACGTGTAGTAAAAAAAATAGGTGTTTTTGCACTCTTTCTTTCTCTAGGAGGAGCCTATTTCTTAATCCAGCACTTTTCTCTAAATAGTTCTTCAAAAGAGTTGCTACACAGCGAAACAAAAGAAGTTGCCTCCCCTGCACCACAAGAAGTTTTGCCAAAAGAGCCACCCCTTAAGAAAAACGATGCCTTATCACAAAGACCCTCTTTGTCTATACAACCCTTTCCAAGTCAACATATCACGCAAGAACCATCACCTGCTCTTTTACCACCAGAACCTGAGGTTTTACCAGCTCTAAAACCTGAAATTGTTACAAAAACAAACAACACCCCTCCACCCCAAGAGAGAGTTGAAACCCTTGAAATAACACCTCCTCGCATTAACATTGAATATAAGACGACCCAAAGGGATACTACGGCATATTTAAGAGAAAAGTTTGACTCAACAAAAAATATTGTTTTCGCACTTATGCTTTCTGAAGAGTATTATGGACTAGAAGATTACCCTCAAGCGCGCAAATGGGCCTTGATTGCCAATGAGACAGACCCAAAAAATGAGCGTAGTTGGATTCTTTTTGCAATGGCGCAAGCCAAATTAGACAATACAAAAGAGGCCATTAGTGCTTTAGAGGAATTTTTAAAAAACAACAGCTCTACCAACGCCCAATTGCTTTTAGATAAACTTAAAAAAGGAACATTCAAATGATAAAATACTTTTTTGCCCTCTTTTTTTTAACCAATTCTCTTTTTGCACTCTCTCTTGACACTATTCGTAATTGGTATGCTCAGGGCGCCTACGACAAAGTGTGTAGCCATGAAACAACAGCACTGTATGAAACCTATACTGACAACGAAGAATTTGTGAATATGTACGGCCATGCCTGCGTGGAAATTGACATGATTAGCCGTACAGTCAACCCCATTAACAAACTCATCAAAAGCCCAGAAACAAGGGCGAATGCTGCTTATTTTGCAACTGTTTTATACCAAAAAAAACTGCTGTATCACGCCCTTGTCGATAATGTCGACATCTCTTATGTGCGGCTCCCAAGGACCCCACACATTCTCTCTGTTATTTTTGATAAATATGTCACAAACAATTTTACCAAAGAGGGCAATGTCTATATCTTTGAAGAGAACAACGCACTAACGCATCGTTTACATGTAAAGCTAGAAAACGATGGAGTATATAAGCTCATTGTACAGACCTTCAACAATAAAAAACTCGTTAAAACAAGGGCATATTGGTAATGAATACTACAGCAAAAACATTGGTACACGCTTTAGTACGAAATAGAATTATCAATGAAACCACTGCCCAAAAGGTCGAACTTCTTCTTACCGAGGGACAAAAAAACATTGGTGAAATTCTCCTTGATGAAGGGTTTACCTATACCACACTCATAGAAAATTTGTGCGAGCTTTATAAAAATGGCGCAATCAGTATGGATGATTTGGGCAATGAATTTTCTGTTAATTCGGAGGATTTTTTAAAACATTTTGCCAAAGGCCTTAATTTTGAGTACATGGATCTTGATAGTGTGGATATTGATTATCGCATGGCTACGCGCGTACCTTTATCACAACTCAAAAAATACAAAGCCCTGCCTATTAGGGAGGATGAGATCAATGTCTACATTGCACTCAGAGACCCTACAGATATTAACGCACACGAAGGTGTGCAGCGCATCTACAACCGAAAGCTTGTCAAAATCGTCATTGCTGATCCTGCCCAAGTGGATAAATACCTTATTAAGATGGAGCTTGGTGAGAGCATTAAAGGGCTAATTGCTGATATTCGCAAAGAACTCTCCTCAAGTGCTGCAGATAACCCGCAAGAATCATCAGGTATCTTAAAACTCATTGAAATTATTCTCAAAACTGCCATTTTAGCGCGAGCAAGCGATATTCACATTGAACCAACTGAAAACAGCTGTATTGTCAGAAGCCGGATTGATGGGATGCTTTCAGAAACGTTCATGTTTGACAAAGACATTTATCCGCCTTTAGCTTCACGCATGAAATTGCTTTCCAACATGGACATCGCCGAAAAACGTAAACCACAAGATGGTAGATTCTCAGCTACTGTGCTTGGCAAAGAGTATGACTTTCGTATTTCTGCGCTTCCCATCATGCACGGCGAATCAATTGTTTTGAGGATACTCGACAAATCAAAAGTCATGATTAAGCTTGAAAACCTTGGCATGCACCCGCGTAACTTTGAGCGGTTTGCAAAAGCCATGAAATCTCCTTTTGGCATTATCCTTGTCACAGGGCCCACAGGAAGCGGTAAAACCACAACGCTTTATGCCGCTCTTAATGCCATTAAAAGCGTTGAGACAAAAATTATTACCGTCGAAGACCCCGTAGAATACCAACTTAACCTCACACAACAAACACAAGTTAATGAAAAGGCAAACCTTACTTTCGCCTCTGCCCTGCGCTCCATTTTGCGTCAAGACCCTGATATTATCATGATTGGCGAAATTAGAGATCAAGAAACCTTGCGCATTGCTATACAAGCAGCACTTACGGGCCATTTGGTTTTTTCTACCTTGCACACCAATGACGCCATTAGTGCAGTAACACGCATTGTGGATATGGGAATTGAACCTTATTTGGTAAGTGGAGCACTCGTGGCCATCGAAGCCCAACGTCTTGTGCGAAAACTTTGCCCACATTGTAAAAGTAAAATTAACTTACCTAAAACACTGTATGACCAAATTGAAGCGCACCTTCCAGAAACTTACACATTTTACAAACATGTTGGCTGTGAGAAATGTGCTCAAACGGGCTATATAGGAAGGGAAATGCTCTCGGAAATTCTGCCTATTAGTGAGCAAATTGCTAGCATGATTGCCCAAGGGGAAAGCAAAGAAAAACTGCGACAACAAGCATACAATGAGGGTTTCATTGACATGTTTAAGGATGGAATTTTACGGGCAGCCAACGGTGTTACAACTATTGATGAAGTGCTAAGGGTAGCAAAATCATGAAATACTTTGAAGTAGAGTATCTTTTTAAAGGGCAAAAAAATCGCAAACTCTTTAAAGCGCAAAATCGCAACGATGCCCTCACAATGGCAAAAATCAAAAATCCCGGCATTATCATCAAAGTCATCGAAACCTCACCACCAGTGGAGGAGCAATTTCACGTCTACAAAGAGCGTATCCTTAATGCCATCACCAAGCAAGGCATTCATACTCCCAATCTTATTGCCGCCATTCGCCAACTCAGCGTTATGACTAATGCGGGCATCTCCATACACGATAGCATCAAAGAAGTCGCCAAAGCCAGCGAAGACAAGCGCTTAAAAGCCATCTTTGCACAAGCAGATGATGACCTTAACTCAGGACTAAGCCTCACTGAATCTTTTGTTAGTTTCAAGCACCAACTTGGTGATGTGACCTTGGCCATGGTAGAACTTGGCGAAAGCACGGGAAACATGTCCGAATCCCTTGAAAAACTGGCTGAAATTTTAGACGAAATCTGGGAAAACCAGCAAAAATTTAAAAAAGCAATCCGCTATCCCATTACTGTTCTTGTGGCTATTTGTGTCGCTTTTACTATTCTTATGGTCTATGTTGTGCCAAAATTTAAAGACATTTTTGAAAAACTCAACTCAGAACTCCCCTTGCCTACAAAGATTTTATTAGGTATGGAACACGCCATTAGTAACTACGGATTTTATATTTTGGCTGGGCTTGTAAGCGGTATTGTTTTTTCAAAATACATGTACGAAAATAACAATGATTTTAAGGCGAGTTTTGATAAGTACATTCTCAAGGTCTACCTTGTAGGCAATATTGTGTTCTACTCAACCATGAGCCGTTTTAATCTTGTCTTTACAGAGTTAATTCGCGCAGGCATTCCCATTGCTGATGCTCTAGATACAGCCCTGCTAACCATTGGAAACACCCACCTTAAAAAACAACTTGGCGGAGTAAAAGTCTCTGTTCAACGGGGGATTTCCCTAACCAAATCCTTTCAAGAAACTACGCTTTATGAGGGAATGCTCATTCAAATGATTAGTGCGGGTGAGCAAAGTGGAACTTTGGACACAATGTTGGAAAAAGTCACTGATTATTTTAAGTCCAAATTTAACAACATCATTGACAATATTGCAAGCTATATTGAGCCTATTCTCATCGGCTTTATCGCAGGCATTGTTCTTTTACTAGCCCTTGGAATTTTTATGCCCATGTGGGACATGGCCCAAGCAGTAAAAAACTAGCTCACGCTTTAAAACATGGGCTAGTTGGTTACTTTTACTAAAAAGGCCATACGCTTTGAATCAGCTTAGACCCCCATGGCTGTACTGAAGCGCGCCCGATGTCACCTTGGGTTGTGTACATAATTTTAGCATCAGCAATAAACTTAGAATCAATCTGATTGTACTGGGAAATATCATAAGGGCGAATCACACCACTGATTTGAACAATCTGTTTTTCACCATTGAGCAACAACTCCCTGCTTCCTTCAATAAAATAATTTCCATTATTCATAACCTTAATAATCCGAGCAGAAATGGTCGTGGTAAACCTTTCATTCCGAGAGTTTGAACCGCTTCCTGAGAAATTATTAGAAGAGCCTGATTCAAACCCAATGTTAGTGTATTTGTTAAGTGTATTGGCTACATTCACTAGGGGCGAATCTGGATTATTTGCCGCAACAA
>NZ_JAFHKK010000035.1 GCF_016937535.1 Sulfurospirillum tamanense
TTTGCCATCACAACCCCCTTTTATAATATTGAATCCCATAGATGACTCCAGAAACCGCCAAAAGCCCAATCCCCAAAATGAGGGGATAAGGATGCATTTGCTCGTCTCTTAGCCACGGACGAATGAGTGAGAGCACCATGAGCATGTAGCCCACAGCACCCATGCTAGATAGGCTCACATCTAACCAAAAAGGCTTTACATGTAAGGGGCTAAAACCACGGCTTGTTTTCAACCCCAGCAACACCCCAAGCCCCAAGAGCATAACACCCAAAAGCATATCACCCCCAAAGAGCAACTCCCCTATCCCTAGGGCAAATGCCGCATATTTGAGCGCTTGCAAAAAGAGATGTTTTAGAGCCATTTGTTAATCACTATTGAACGGGATACATTTTTATCTTTTTCTTTTTTTTTGGGGTCTGGATTTTCTATATATTTATTGCCCATCAACTCTTTAATTTTCTCGGCCGCCTCTTTTTCATTGCCTTCAAACTCTCCAGATTCAAGTGCCCTTACAAGTGTGACTGGATCATTATTGAGCCTTAAAAACACTTGCTCAAGCGGTGAGAGTGTAGCAAGCTTGGTTTCAAACTCTGCTTTTTCTTTAGCTTCTTGGGCTGCTTGTTCGCGTTGCTTTTTGGCCTCATCGATAGCCTTGCTTGCCTTCTTATCCTCCACAAAGTGTCCGTATCCTGCGGCGGTTTTGGCTCCAGCCCCAAGCCATTCTAGGGCTTGTTGCAATGCTTCAAAAAGCTCTTTTAATGCCTCATTGTTCTCTTTTTTTACACGAGGGGCGATACCAAAAAGCAAAGAGCATGACTTTACCGCCAAAAAGCTTATGGGTACAGGCGTGTGCCAATCCGCTGGCACATTTGAGCCATCTTTTTTGGAATCCTTTCCTCCTTCTTCGTACCATTTACCCATATGTGGCGTCATCACATCTGCAGTTAATTCCACAGGCTTTACAGGAATAGCATCAAAGAAAATAAACTCACCCGCACGTGGTTTTTTTGTATCATCTGAGCCAAAAATTTGCGTGATTTTTTCTTTTTCCCATCCTAGCCACTGCTCACAATAAGAGCGCACCAACCCCTTTACTCCACTACCTGCTAGATAAGGAAGCCCTAGCGTAGGGTGCCATGCTAGTCCATTTTCTAAAGGATGGTCTATACCCATGCCTGTTACAAAATGCCATTCGTTTTTAAACACTTTACATGTACCGCCAAGGGATTCGATAAGGGCTATTTGTCTTTGGCTTGCTGCTTCAAGAACCTTTTCATCGCCCTTTTGACCTTGGAATTTTCCCAAAAAACCACTTTTATCTTGCTCTTTAAGTGGCCTCCCAAGTTCTTTCCATTCGTAAAACTTGTCAAACAACAAACCAAGGTGCATCTGTTTTGGATGTTGGTGGTCTTTATGGTCTTCATAAAGAGGTATCTGCCTTTTTGACACCGAGTTCTTTTCATGAGTAGGTCTTGCCATCATCGCCCTCCTTCTCTTCACCTATGAGTGCCTTGGCAAACTTCTTTACCCACGCTAGATACGCCATTGCTTCTACTTGGGCTAAACGGTAAGTGTGCATATCGCGACTCGTAATCGTAGTGAGAATATCTTGGGGCTTAGTGTTCTCAAAAGGTCTTCCTTTGCCACATAGCCATTCGGAGAGCATTTTTACGATTTCCTTATAAGGCTCTTCTGTTTTTCCCTTACAAAAAGCAATCGCCTGTCCTAAGCCATTTACATGTACCATCGTTGGCAGTCCATTTGCCAAAGAGGTAAATTTTTTGTCACTTTTAACCCCTTGCACCGCTTTTAGTGCATGGGCGGCGCGTTGTTGTTCGATGGTTTGCCTACTCATAGCACACTCCTTTGCACCATCCCATGCCCACGGTTTCATTGCCACCTACTTGGAGGTATTTGCCATGAAGTAATGCTCTCATCTGCGCCTTGGTTGCATCACGGTCGTTGCCGCTGTTGTCTCTTGCGCTATTGGCGATGAGTACAGAGTAGAGCACCGTTTCTGGCGGCAAACTCTCCTCGTACCACAAGGCTCCTTTTTGGACAGTTTTGTTTGCATTATTGATTTTAATATGGGCATTCACAGGGGTAGCAAACTGGCTCAAATGACCAAACATGCTATCACTGACGATTACAAGCTGTTGTTTCAAAACCTCTTCTGCACCCTCATCCATCACCTTTGCAAGTGCTTCTATCACCGCATCAAGATTTTTCTTTTCTACACTCAGTGCGTACTCTTCAAGATATAGTTTATCCTCACCCCCTGCCACAACTAGCACCTCTTCTTCGCCCACAGTAGGAACATTCCAGTTTAGTTTTTTTCCCACCATTAAGGCGTCTTTTTTAAACCGCTCCAACACATAAGGGCAAGTGACTAGCTTAAAATGTGTCGTCATAGAACGCACAGGCAAGAGCAAGATACGTGCGTCTGAGACGATGAGTGCCCCAGCATACTCTGAGCCACCTTTTGCATCATCACCAAACACCCATTTGGCCACATTTTCGTTAACATCTTTTTCCATCTTGGCACGCATAGCACCTTTTAAGGCTGAGCCAAATATCACAGGATAGCCCGTGGGAGCTTCGCGCATGATGGGCAAATCAATCGTGCCTAAGTTTTGTCCTGTTCCTGCCGCAATCGAAGTTCGTGCATTGAGTCCATAAAGTAACGCTGTCATGTTTTTCCTTTTTATTTTTTCCAGTATCCGCAAGCGATAAGCCCACGACCAAGTTCTTGTTCATCACCGAGTTGTTTTCCATGCCACTGTTGCACAAAAGCCTCTGCCTCATTTGTGCCTAACTCCACAAACCACACACTCCCAGCAGGCACATAGGATTGGGCTGTGCGAGAGCTATTGTTTTTCATGTCATACCCTCCCTCACGCAAGGCTTTACCAACGCAAGCACTGCTTACTTTATAAGCTTCTCCAAAGGGGGCTTTTGGGTCAAGCAGGGCTTGGGTTAGAAGTACAACGATGACACCTCTTGGCGCATCTTTTGGTTTTCGGGGTGATCGTAGCGGTGTTTGTGTTTTTATCTCAAAAAACGCTCCTCGTCCCTCACCACCTAAGCGACACACGCCAGTTTCAGGAAGATTTAGCTCTTCTAATCCCGCAAGAGAGAAAGAGGCTTTTACATCTTCTTTTAGCCGAATATGGCGGGTTTGGTATAGCATGCCCTCTTTTACAACACGTTTTTTATTGTCGCGTGCAATGCCCACACGGGATTCATTGGCAAATAACTCTTTTCCATCAATAAGCTTTAGGTTATTTGGTATATTTCCCGATAAAATCTCTAACAAATCCTCTTCTTTTATCCAACTTTTGAGCTCCGCAGCAGACTTATAGCGTGGCTCGTCTTTTGGGGTTTTTGGAAGTGTCGGCAAACACACCTTGCCCAAATCGCACTCTATGGCTTCGCCAATTTTCATGGTCGAAAAGGTGCGATTTTCTCCCTCGCCTACAAAAACAAGATGCAATGGCGTTGGGTAGAGTCGCTTTTTGCCCAACAAGGGAAACACGCCACCACATCGTAGTTTTCCTAGACTATGAGCATCACCCATAATCTCTTTGAGTTTTGGGTATTCTTGTGGGTATGCGCTCCATTTTACCCCGTGAAAATCCCCCGCATAGGTGCGGAGTGCGCCCAAAAGGGTGCGAACTGGCGGAGGAAAAACAGAGCTAAATTCACTGCCCCCAAAGCCACCCATAGGGCGTGCTTCTTTAAAAAACCATGTGTCTATAGGTGAAAAATGGATCTCTTTCATGCCGTTTCTCCTTTTTGTGCCAAAAAGCGCACCAGAAGTGCTCCATCGTGGGATAAGCCTTCTTTTTCGGTAGTGCATTGCTTTAACAATGGCCTAATAATCTCTTTGGCTTTTTCTTGTGTTATATCCGTGCCCGCACGGTACTCAACCGCCAAAAGTTCCACCTTGTCTTCCTCACCCCCAACACCCTCAACGATTTGCAAAATCTCTCGAATACGGTAGAAAAACCCTCTAGCAAAGGTCGGGTCATCGCTAAGTTTTCTTTGTTCTTTGGCAATAGTTTCCAAGATAACACTCTTGTCATCCAATGCTTTGTTCCATTTTTGAAACCAAGTAAACTGCTCGCCGCCAGGTTTTATGACCGTGACTGCCAAGGCGTCCCTGCCCGCTTTTTCTTTAGCAATACCATCTAGCACATGGTGTGCTTTGTGCAGTAGATTATGCAAAGGAATTTTCGCATGAACACATAAAATAGCCGCCGAGATTGATGTGGGAATCGCTTTTTTACCCTCTTTTGTAAAAGCCTCCTCATAGGAAGCGCGTATGACAGCAGCGCAAGAGAGTGATTTTTCTAGCGGCAAGAGTGCTAGCACATCATCCCCACCCGCATAAATCAAAAACCCATCGTGTGCAACTACTATTTTTTCTACTCCTCCAGTAAACTCATTAAGAGAGGTTGAGATTGTATCTTGAAGGTCTGGGTTAGACATGTGCTTGCCTAGATTATCCCCATCCATCATGACAATGGCGTAGAATTTGTTAAGCTTCTCAAGCTTTTCACCCGACAACTCTTCTTCCCAAGAAGCATCAGCAATTTCTGAAACTGGCGGTGGATTAAAAGAAATTTTCCACCCCTTAAGCGTGGTTTTTCCATTAACGTTACATGTGAAATTTTCAAAGTGATATACAAAACGCCGTTTGATAAAAGCGATAGCACATAGGCTCTCATTCCTACCCATATCAAGTCCAAGGTTGCTCTTTTCTTTCAAATCACTCCAAAAGCTTTTCTGATTTTTACTTTGGGCTACTTCATTCCCACTAAGCTCTTGCCATCCTTCCATGAGAGAGCACTTTTGCCCTGGCTCACTAGGGGGCATGTGAGTGCGCCAATTTTTGCGTCTATCCAAGAGGTCATGAGAGGATGCATCATCACTTATAGCCCAGCTCATCTCCCAAAAGTTTTCCACTTGACGCTTCCAAATCTCTTGCGTAGGAGAGTTTTCTAAATGCGCCAAATCCCCATCCCAAACACACTGTGCAAGGGTTTGCCACGCTTTCAAGATGGCTTGTTCTACTACTTTTGGTGAGAAATCTTGAGGTACTTTTGCCTTAAAGCGGTTGGGGATATTGCCTTGTTTTGGCTTATCGGCACTCTCTCCAAGCATCGCATGAAAAAAAGCTTCATCAACCTTGGGGAATATAATCTCGCCGCCTTGCTCTTTAGTGGCAAGCATCGCTACCCCACTAAAATAACTCAGCAAAAATGACCCCGCCCAAAAGTCTCTCGTGCGCCTTGCTTGCGCTACAAAACTCTGCACAGGACCAAGGGTGAAGTGAAAATAACGGTATTCATTCATGGCAAAATCCTTGTGGCAGTTTTGTATCGGTCGAGGTAGGTTTGAATCACTCCAAAATCAACTTCGCTTGAAATGATTTTTTCACTTCCGTATTTTTCTTTAACTTTAATCTTGGCTTCGCTTGGTAAAAAATCTGCCTCAAAAAGCACGTGAACACCAATGTATTTTCCCTCCAAAGGGTGTACATGTAAACATAGTGGGGAAGTGCGTCGCAACTCGCTCTTTCCAGTAAAGGGATTAATCTCCATATTCTTCGCACTAGATGATGAAAATAAATAATTATGTGGCAAGCCAAAAACAACTCTCCGTGGAGGTTTATTATCTTTAAAATTCATACGCAACACATTGTCGTGATCATCTTTAAAATTTTGCTCTGCATTTCTTCCATTAACTTTTCCATTTTTCCCATAGCTTCGATAAAGTTGCAATTCGCTTCCAACTTTTTCTACTACCCTTAAGGGCTCATTAGCCTCAGCGATAATACGAACATCTGTCACAGAAGAAAAAGCCGAATAAGGGGGCAATGAAACGCTTGAAACATCACCGATAACTTTTTTAAGCATAGCAACATAGTCATGGTTGTTTTTGGGTGCTACAAAAATGCGCTCTTCTTTGCTAGAATCCTTAAGCACCATTTTTTCCAAAGCAACCGAACCAAAGCCTTTCCTAGCCCTTGAACCAAGTCCACCCAATAAACCAAACAAACTCATCACGTCCCAAAGAGTATCAATATCCTCTAAATGCGTATTTTTTGGATGGAAAGCGATTGCAACATCAAAAAACTGACCCTCAGACAAAGCTTCACGCGTTAGCTTATCTCTGTAATGCCAAAGCCCTTGCCCAAGCATATATTGCGTCCCTGAGCTCTTAATTTCATCACCTTTTTTTATGGTCTGCATATTACTTGACGACACTTTTAGCAAAAACACCCCTTGTCCACCAGCGCCCTCTTCGGCTGCTGCGCCAAAGAGACGCGCCTCTTCTTCGTGGAGCCATTTAAGTGCTTTATTTTTATCGTTCCCATTCTTTGCAAGTGCTTTTTGCCAATTTAACGCACGCCACCAAAATCGCAATGCGCCCTTAATGGAAGGCGGGCGAATGCTGCTTGCCTCATGTTTCTCTCCGCCCAAAAACATGGGCGTTACAACCCGAAAAGTTGCTTCAATGGTTTTCATACCTCTCCTTTTTGCAGTAGTTTATCTGTAAATAATGACAATTAGCGTCATTTACTAACACGAATCTCTCCCAATCCAAACACGGTCTGCTTTCCAAGTCCCATGATTTCCCCAAGCTTCAAGAGCATATAACTACGCTCGTCAAGTTGCTCATATTCCACAAATCCCGTAATGCCGCCAAGCTGCATCGTAGCCTCTTGTCGGTTAGAAAAACGCGTGAGATCTTGAAAAATAATGTGGGTTTTTCCTTCTACATAACGAGGTTTTGTTAGAGATTTGGTGGTGGGAAAATGCTTAAGCTCACTCAAACGATGATACACCGAGGCAATCAACCCCTCTAGCGTAGGTTTTGTGCTCAACAAACGCCCATCACTCTTAATGCGTAGTGGCGTTTCAAAGATCACCTTGGCGCACGACTCTACTGTGTCTGGTATAAATGATTGAGGAACTAGTGTTTTTTCAATCGCTATGCCATTACATGTAAGACTTTTAAGCACAAAGGTTTCACGCCCCACGTGAAGCCCTTGAACCTCCAACATATAACGCAATGCTTTCGCAACCACAGGCAAATATCCGCAGGCCTCTTCAAACAAATACAGACTAAAATCATAATGACTCTCCCCTAGCCCTTTGGAAAAACGGTAAGGATGGGAAAAATTTTTGTGCTCATAAAACATAAAATAAACGCACTGGCCACTCGCAGCACACTGGGTACATTTTTGCAATGTTTGGGTACAAGCAACATGCTTTAGCGCATGTCCAAACGCTCCTCGAAGCGCAGAGCCAAGAAAAAACGGCGGCGGATGTTCTGTTGGCATTACCAAAACATCGATTTTGTGGAAGAGTAGCAACACTTCTCCTTTTTGAAACGATTATTGCATCATACCGATTTTAAATATCAGCTTAACAAAACCAAAACATGTTACAATCCCGCCCATGAACATCTCCACACTTCAAGCCCTCCATCACTCCCTTCATGCGTGGTACGCTGCCCGTGGGCGGCATGATTTGCCGTGGCGGCATACGCGCAATCCTTACAAGATTTACCTTAGTGAAATCATGCTCCAACAAACCCAAGTGACCACGGTTTTGACGCGCTTTTACGACCCATTTTTGGCACGCTTTCCTAGCCTCTCTTCCCTGAGTGACGCGCCACTTGAAGCGGTGCTAGAGCAGTGGCAAGGGCTTGGCTACTACACCAGAGCGCGCAACTTACACGCCTGCGCCCTTACATGTAAGGGTTTTTTGCCCGACTCCCCCGAAGCATTGTACGCATTGCCGGGCATCGGCAAAACCACCGCCCACGCTATTTTATGTTTTGCTTACAGGCAAGCTTTTCCCATCCTAGAAGCCAATGTCAAACGCATCCTAGCGCGCTTAAACGCCCTTGAAGCGCCTAGCGAAAAAGAGCTTTGGGAACACGCGTGGGCCTTGCTTGATAGGCAAAATCCATTTGACTACAACCAAGCGCTGATGGACTTGGGCGCACTGGTTTGCACCGCCAAAAACCCCTCTTGCGCCACCTGTCCGCTAAGCTTTACATGTAAAGGCATCCACACCCCCACGCGCTTTCCCGCGCCAAAAGTCAAAAAAACCATTCCTCACCACCACCGTTTTGCCCTCGTTTTGCGCCAAGGCGACACTCTTGGTCTCACCCAACACACGGAGCGTTTTTTGCACGGACTGTGGGGCTTTCCCCAGTCCGACACGCGCCCGCAAGGCCAACACCTTGGCACCGTGGCGCACACCTACAGCCACTTCAAACTCACCCTCGAAGTCTTTACATGTAACGCATCCACAGAAGAAATAACGTGGTTTTCCAAAGAAGCCCTCGCCACCTTACCCCTTTCCTCACTGGAGCGTAAAATCCTCATGTTGGTAGCTTTTTAATCAGTCTTTTAGGGCCTTTCGTGCTACAATCTCTCCATGAAAACCCTTATTTTTTCCGATATGGACGGCACTTTACTTGACCACGAAACCTATGATTTCTCCCCCGCTTCGTCGCTGATTTTAACCTTACAAACCCAGCACATTCCCCTCATTCTCACCACCAGCAAAACCAAAGCCGAAGTGCTCTGGTGGCAAGAAAAACTTGGCATCCGCGCGCCTTTCATCCCCGAAAATGGCTCGGCCATTTACGTTCCTGTGGGCTACGACGCGCTCACCCTTCCCACTTACCCAGCCAACGAAGGGTGGCACTGCATTGCACTTGGCAAGCCCTACGCTTTCATCACCGCTTACCTTTCTACCGTCGCAGACAAATACGGCATCCAAGGCTTTAAATCCATGGACATTGCCGCTATCGCGCGCCACACGGGGCTAGGCGAAGTGCAGGCACAGTTGGCCAAAGAACGCGAATTTAGCGAACCTTTTTTGATGGAAGAGCCAGATTTAGTAGCTATTTTGCGCGAAGAAGCAAGGCTTTATGGCCTCACCATTGTCGAAGGCGGGCGCTTTTTTCACTGTTTGGGCCATGGGGCAGACAAGGGAGCGGCACTGCAACTACTCACCTCTTTGTACCGTCGTCACGGCCACGAGGTACGCACCATCGCCCTAGGCGATAGCCCCAACGACCTTCCTATGCTCCGCGTTGCCCACACACCCATCCTTCTTCCCAACCCTTCGCGCGCCCCTTTTTTATGTGAAAACTGCACGCCCTTGCACGCGCCCCATCCTGGCCCTTTGGGGTGGGCAAGCGCCCTGAAGGAAGTTTTATGCCTTTAGCCCACGATGCCCGTGCCATATTTAAAGCCAGTGTACACGCCATCTTGCCCGCGCACACCTTGCCCGCCAACGTTCGCTTAAGCCACGACGCGCTACATGTAAACGGCGAAAGCTACCCACTGCGCCCCGACCAGCGGCTTTTTTGCTTTGGTTCGGGGAAAGCGGCCCACACCATGGCTGAGGCGTTGTTGCCCCTCTTAGGCGAACGCCTTCACGGTGGGCTCGTGGTCTCGCCCGTTGGCGGCGATGCCATTGGCTCGTTACGCCACCTAAAAGGCGCGCACCCCATCCCAGACCGCACCAGCCTCGAAGCAGGCGACGCCCTCCTTGACGCCATGAGCGCACTAACCCCGAAAGACAGCTACATTTACCTGCTTTCTGGCGGCAGTTCTGCGTTGATTGAGTCTTTGCATGCGGGCGTAGATTTAGAAGCGTTGCAAGCCACCACACACGTCTTACTCTCCCACAGCTTGCCTATTACGACCATCAACGCCGTGCGCAAACGCCTCTCTCGCATCAAAGGCGGCGGGCTTAGCGGAAGCTGTCCTGCCCAAGGGGTCGTGCTTGTGGTTTCTGATGTGATTGGTGATGACCTTAGCACCATCGGCTCCGCACCCCTCATGGCCTCCGCGCCACCCCCGCTCTCGCTTCCTCAACCTATCCTAGACGCCCTGCCCCCTTGTGTGCAAACATGCTTGGCGAGTCCTTTTTCCCCACGACACACCCTCTCGCCGCCCCATCATCTCATCGCCACCAATCGCCTCGCCCTTGAAGCCGCGGCAGCCAAAGCCCTAAAGCTTGGCTACACGCCTCGCATCGTGAGCGACAGCTTAGAAGGGCTCGCCCAAGACGTCGCGGCGCGCATTTACGCCGACATCGAAGCGGCACCTTCTAAAACCTGCTTGCTTTATGGTGGTGAACCCACCGTGACCCTCACAGGCGATGGCCAAGGGGGTAGAAACCAACAGGTGGTGCTTTACTTTTTAACCCACCTCACCCCAGACGCACCCGTCGCCTTGCTAAGTGGCGGTACCGATGGCGTAGATGGCAACAGCCCTGCTGCGGGGGCGTATGCGGACAAAGAGGTGCTTGGCAAGGCGCGCGCCCTTGGCCTTGATATTGACCATTTTTTGGTTACATGTAACGCGTACGCTTTTTTTACCCACACCCAAAGTACCATCACCACAGGCCCCACGGGCACCAACGTGATGGACATTCTCATCGCCCTAAAGGAGTAATCCATGGCAGATTTTTACCAAAACGGCACCATCACTACCTTGCAAAAACTCGGAAACCGCTCCCTTGCTTCCTTGGAAGAAGAGTTGAGCCATTTTGCAAAGTACCACGGCATGGTGCTTTTACTACCCGCCCTGTATAGTGAGTTTGACACTCCTGCCATGACCACTATCTTGGAAGAGTTGCGGCACGTGACCTATTTGAAAAAAATCATCCTAGGGCTTGATTGCGCCGACGCCGCGCAATTTGCCGATGTGAAAGCGCGTATGCGTCACCTAAATGTCCCTGTGGACGTGGTGTGGAACGATGGCCCCCGTGTTCAAGCACTCTACAAAACCCTAAAACGCGAAGGCTTTCACGGACTCAATATCCCCGGAAAAGGGCGCAATGTGTGGACCATGATAGGCTACGGCATGACCGACAAAGACAATTACGCCTTCGCCTTGCACGATTGCGACATTGTCAATTACTCCCGCGAAGTGGTGGCGAGGCTCTTTTACCCCATCATCCATCCTGCACTGGATTTGGAGTTTAACAAGGGGTATTATTCTAGGGTCACAGACCGCCTTCACGGACGCGCCACACGGCTTTTTTTGACGCCTTTTATTGCCTCCATCGAAAAAACCCTCGGACCACACAGCTATTTAGAATACCTCAAAAGCTTTCGCTACATCCTCTCGGGAGAGTTCGCCTTTGTGCGCTCCTTGGCGCGAGGCATTCGCATCTCACCCACGTGGGGCTTGGAGGTAGCGACGCTGAGCGAAGTCTTTGACAACACCTCATCAAAGCGCATTTGCCAAAGCGAAATCATGGAAACCTATGAGCACAAACACCAAAGTCTAGGCTCCAAAAAAGGGGGCGGCGGCATCGTCAAAATGGCCAATGAAATCGCCCAAATCGTCTTTAGAACCCTTGCCCAAAAAGGCATGGTCTTCACCGAAGCAACCTTTCAAACCATCATCGCTTCTTATTTTCTCGAATCCCGCAATACCATCTTAAAATACAACGCCCTCTCCAAACTCAACGGCCTCACCTACGTGCGCGAAGAAGAAATCAGTGCCGTAGAAGCCTTTGAACACTCCCTCAAAGAAGCGGCACAGGTTTTTTTAAAAGACCCCATGGGTATTCCCATGCTCTCGGCGTGGATCACCGTACGCTCGGTTTTACCAGATTTTTCTGAGCAATTTGCAGAAGCCGTGCATGCAGACAATGCGCAGTAGTCCTGCGTCTTCTTCCATTTACGCGCGCCTTTTGCGCTTGTATGGCAAAACAGACTCCATCCACGCGCTTCTTGCTTGGAAAAAATGCATCGAAGATTACCGCGCGCGCGTCACGCCACAGCCCCACACGCCCAACCATCGTGATTGCATTTTGATTTGCTATGGCGATAGCGTGAGCGCCCCAGATGAAGCACCCTTGGCAAGCCTAAAAGGCTTTATGGATGCCCACTTGCGGCCCTTGTTTCAAGCAGTGCATTTGTTGCCCTTTTTTCCCTACTCTTCTGATGATGGGTTTTCCATCATCGACTACACCGCCGTCTCGCCGCGCATGGGAACGTGGGAAGACATCAGTGCCCTGCAAGAGCATTTTCATTTGATGGTCGATGGAGTCATTAACCACATTTCACGGCACTCTTCTTGGTTTCAAAGCTACCTTGCAGATGCGGAAGGGTTTAAGGATTTTTTCATCGCTTTGCCGCCTGAAACAGACCTCAGCCACGTAGTACGCCCGCGCACCTCGCCCTTGCTCACCCCCTTTGTGGACCACGCCGGCAAAACCCGCCACATTTGGACTACCTTTAGCGCCGACCAAGTGGACTTAAACTTCGCCTCTTGGCGGGTGCTGTTGGCAGTACTAGACGCCTTGTTGTTTTACGTGGAAAAAGGCGCTACCCTCATCCGCCTTGATGCTATCGCCTTTGTATGGAAAGAATTAGGCACCGCTTGCGTACACTTGCCCCAAACCCACGAAGTGATTCAGTTCTTGCGCGAATCCATCCACTGCGTCGACCCCCATGTGCGCATCATCACTGAAACCAACGTGCCGCACGCTGAAAATATCTCCTACTTTGGCAGTGGCGAAGATGAAGCCCAAATGGTCTACAACTTTGCCTTACCGCCTTTAATCGCCCATGCGATGTTAACCCAACACGCCCACGCCTTGCAGTTTTGGGCCCACGGACTCAAACTCCCCAACGACAAAGTGTGTTTTTTTAACTTCACAGCCAGCCATGATGGCATCGGCTTACGCCCCGTGCAGGAGATTTTAACCCACGAAGAAATCACCCAGCTCCTCCTTACATGTAAGGCCCATGGCGGGCAAGTTTCCTACCGAGAACAAACAGGTGGTGAAGAACCTTATGAGCTCAACTGCACCTATTTTGACCTCATCTCCTCGCCAACGCTTCCCCTGGAAATTCGCATTGAACGGTTTTTGCTCTCGCAAGCCATCATGCTGGCTATGCCTGGCATTCCTGGGGTCTATTTTAGTTCGTTATTTGGAGTAGAAAATTACCACGACGGATTCAAACATACAGGCGTTCCACGCACTCTTAACCGCGAAAAATTTAACCGCGACTTCCTCGAAACCCTTTTGGCAGCCCCTGACACCAAAGAAGCCAAAGTCTTTAAAGGGTACCAAACCCTCCTAAGCTTGCGGGCCCAAGAGATAGCCTTTCATCCCTTTGGAGGCTTTACATGTATGCCGTTGCACCCACAGGTTTTTGCCATAAAACGCCACTATGGCAACGAAACCCTTTTGGCGCTACACAACCTTAGTATGAACGCTGTGCAATTTGAATTGCCTCCTGAGTTTTCCCACGCCGAAGAGCTTTTACAAAACCGTGCGCACCAAGGCATGCTCATCACTCTAAAGCCAAGCCAAATCGCTTGGCTCAAACGCGCTTAACCCAAAATGCGCTAAAATAGCCCAAACCCACAAAGGACAGTTTATGATTCAAAAATGCCTTTTTCCTGCTGCAGGTTACGGCACACGGTTTTTGCCTGCTACCAAAGCGCTACCCAAAGAAATGCTCCCTATTCTCACCAAGCCCCTTATCCATTTTGGCGTCGAAGAGGCACTGGAAGCGGGCATGGACACCATGGCGTTCATCACAGGGCGCGGCAAGCGAGCGCTGGAGGATTATTTTGACATCAGTTACGAACTCGAACATCAAATCAAAGGCACCAGCAAAGAGCACTTGCTCAATGAAACCCGCGACCTCATGAGCCGTTGCACTTTTGCCTACGCCCGCCAAAACGAGATGAAGGGCTTGGGAGACGCCATCTTAAAAGGCCGTCCGCTCATCGGCGATGAAGCCTTTGGCGTGGTCTTGGCTGATGACTTGTGTATCAACGAAGGGGGTGAGGGCGTCATGTCTCAAATGGTGCGCATGTATGAAAAATACCGCTGTTGCATCGTTGCGGTGATGGAAGTGCCCGAAGAAGAGACCGACAAATACGGCATCATCGAAGGCAATGTCATTGAAAAAAATCTACTGATGGTTTCCAACATGGTCGAAAAACCCGCCCTTGGCACAGCACCTTCCAACCTTGCCATCATTGGCCGCTACATCCTCACGCCCGATATTTTTGACATCATCGAAGAGACAAATCCAGGGAAAAATGGAGAAGTGCAAATCACTGACGCGCTTCTTACCCAAGCCAAAAAAGGCATGGTTTTGGCGTACAAATTTCAAGGCAGGCGGTTTGATTGCGGGAGTATTGATGGGTATGTCGAAGCCACCAACTACGCCTACAGCCTCACCCAAAAAAACAACTAAAGGAGCCACATGGTCACCAATACGCTCCATTTTAAAACCGTCGAACCCGACCTCATCAACGCCTACGTTTCGCGGCTTCATGCCGAAGTCAACGGAGGCAAGGTGGGGTATTATCACCTTCCCAAAGAAGGGGGGCAAATCGTCCAAAAAGCCGCGGCTTTTGGGCGAATGCACCCACACTTTAAGGACATTGTGGTCATTGGCATCGGCGGGTCATCCTTGGGGCCAAAAGCTGTTGCTTCCTTGCTCTTTGCCCACAAAAAAGCAGGCACGCCCACCTTGCATTTCATTGAAAACATTGACCCGTGGAGCGTGGAAGCTACCCTAAAACGCCTCACCTTAGAAAAAACCTATTTTCTCATCGTTTCCAAATCTGGCACGACCATCGAGACGATTTCACTGGCCAAAGTGGTTATGGCACAGATGGGTTGTTTGCCTGGCAGTTTTCACTTTGCTGATCACTTTGGAGTGATTACGGACGAAAATTCGCCTCTTGATGCTTTTGCCAAAGAGTACGGGTTAAGCGCGTTTCACATCCCCCAAAACGTCGGTGGACGCTTTTCGGTGCTTAGTGCCGTGGGATTGGTACCTTTAACCTTGTGTGGCTACGATAGTAAAGCCCTTTTAGAGGGCGCAGACGCGTGCAAAGAAACCTACGTCGAACAAGGCGATGAAGCCATCATGCAAAAAGCCTACCGCTACGCCATCCACAAGCAAGCGTCTATCAATGTGCTGTTTTCCTATGCCGATGCATTTCGGGAATTTAACGCGTGGTACACCCAGCTTTGGGCCGAGTCTTTGGGTAAAAAACACGGTTATGCACGCATGGGTCTGACACCTGTAGGACTCATTGGCTCGGTAGACCAACACTCCTTTTTGCAACTCATCATGGAGGGGCCCAAAGACAAAACCGTTACGTTTATTAAAATCAAAAATTTCAATAAACCCAATCCCATCCCTAGCATCAAGTTGCCTTTTTTAGACAAAGCAGACTACACTGCAGGCCTTAGCATGGGAAGTTTGCTCAATGCCCAATGCGCCGCTACCATGCAAAGCATCGTTCAAGAGGGCATTACCACTGACCTTATCGAAATAGACACCCTTGATGCGTGGCATGCGGGGTATTTGATGTATTATTATGAACTACTCACCTCTACGTGTGGATTAATGCTTGGCATCGATACCTACGACCAACCTGGCGTAGAAGTGGGGAAACGTATCTTAAAAAATGTCTTAGGAGCCCGTGGATGAAAACGTGGATTGCAAGCATAGCGGTCGCCCTTATCTTTAGCGGATGTGCACAACTTTCCGCTCCAAGCCCCCAAAGCACCTTCGCCACCTGCTTGCAACCTCTCCCCAAACTTGGCACCACAAGACACGGGGGACCTTTACATGTAACGCGCACGTTTTACCTAGGCCACACAGGCGACGTACTAGTGGCTGAAGAAGCTAGCCTTGATAATGCACTAGAGTTTATTGTAGGGCCTGTAAGCATCATGAACGCAGGGTTTGAATTTCAAACCTACCGCACCTTTGACCTTGACCGTTTTCATGATGGTATTGAGGGCATTGGTCGCAATGGAGAGCCTGTGCACTTAGTGACACGCTCGCTGTACGAAGGGTTTTTAGTGGCTTATTCGCGCAATTCTGAGCTCACAGCTTCTTTTCAAGCTTGCATCATGAACGCCATACCCATGCCCAAGCCAAATACGCGCGCACCCGTTCTTTTTCAAAACGCCACGCAATCAGACTGGAGCGAGCGCACATTCTGGCTACACCGCATTGCCAGAAGCAAGTTTATCGAACGTTTCTAAGCACGCAACGTAGCCCATCTCCATCAACACATCCAAAGAAGAAAAAGAAAAGAGCGAAAAACGTGAAAGTTCGGGTGAAGTGATAAGCCAAGTCGCTTCTTTTTCTTGGATATGCACATTCGCATGCCAACACAAAAACAATGCACGGCGTAGTAGCCCTCCGCTACCTTCATGTTTTACGCGGGGGTGAAGGTTCACTGCTACCAGCGGCAAATCGCTTTGCTTAAGCGGATGCAAGGGCAAATTGTCTACAAAGCCTCCATCCCCATACCATCGCCCCGTAATGGAACGAAAAGGGAAAAAAGGCGCCAACGCGCATGTGGCTTCTAGGAGTTGGCGCAAATCACCCCTTTGGGCATACACCGCTTCGCCTTTTTGCAAGTCACACACGCTTACATATAAAGGAAGAGGCAGGTCTTCAAGGCGCGTATAGCCTTGAAAAAACCCTTCAAAAATAGGATGTGTCGCGTCAATTTTCCACACACTCCCACCCCAAAAATTCCACGCGATGCTTTTTCTAAAGGCGCGGCTTTTGAAAAACGCCAACATCGCTTCGGGCGCATTGCCACACGCATAGCCCACGCCAATCGCCGCACCAATACTGCTACCGCTAATGGCCCGCACACCGATGCCAAGCTCCCCAAGGGCTTTCAATACTCCCAAATGGTACGCCCCGCGCGCCGCACCACCAGAGAGGCACAGCCCAATCTCTTTAGGTATAGTTCCCAAAATCCAACACTTCCCACCGCCCATCATGGTGTTCTACGATTGCTGTGCAACTCTCCACCCAATCGCCGCAGTTTAGGTATTCTACGCCTTCAATCATGCGAATCTCCGCCTTGTGAATATGCCCGCAAATGACTCCACCATAGCCGTAACGCTTGGCGTGGTCAGCCAAAACACTCTCAAAATCTGTGATGAAACTCACCGATTTTTTCACGTTTTGCTTGACGTATTTTGAGAGGGACCAATAGCTACGCATCCCGCATTTTCGCCGTGTGTAGTTGAGGGCTTTGTTTACATGTAAGAGCAATTCATACCCTTTGTCACCCAGATGCGCGACCCATTTTTTTGTCATGGTAATACTATCAAAAAAATCCCCGTGGGTGATATAATAAGACTTGCCATTAAGGCCTTGATACAGCGCGTCTTTGATGACATGCAGTCGCTCGCCCAACACCAAAGGCGCGAAAGAGCGTAAAAATTCATCGTGATTGCCCAAAATGAAAAAGACTTCCGTCCCTTTGCGAGATTTGCGTAAAATCTTTTGAATCACATCTGAGTGGGACTGAGGCCAATGTAGCCGCCGCTTGATAGCCCAACCATCAATGATGTCGCCTACGAGGTAGAGGTGGTCGCTCTCATGGTCGCGTAAAAACGCCAAGAGTTCATCCGTTTTGGAAAACTTTGTGCCCAAGTGCACGTCTGAGAGAAAAATGCTGCGGTAGGTTTTCATAAACCCAAGTGTACATATATTCCATAACCAAATGGTTACTGTATGAGTGTGTTTATTTTACTTTTGCGCTAGATTCTTTACTTGTAAGGCTATTTTTCCAAGAACGCAGTTTTCCAGTCTTCTAAAAACTCATTTTCTCTTTGGTGATTGTAAAAAGGTAAGCCAAAGATTTTTATATCCTCACAGTCCACCAATAATCCTATATTTTTTTTGCAAACAGTTGCTTCGTGTAGGCTTAGTAAAAAGTTTTCTTTCCATGCGTCCCCCAGTCTTAAATGCTCTCCTTTTGGCTCGATAAATACTTGCAAGAGTGCTTTGTTTTCATTTTTTGTGGTGAGCAAAAGGATAAAATCAGGCTCAAATCGTTGTCCGTTTTCTCTAAAACTGTAAAGCCAAAATGCTTTTTCATTGCGGATAAGTCGTATATCTTCAAATTTTTTATTGAGATTTTCGATTTGGGCATTAAGGAAAAGCACAAAATCCATCTCTTCGCTTGTGCCATAGTTTTCATCATAAACATACCAATCAACGTGCATAACATCAAAAGGTTTTTCATATTTTTTTAGTCCATTGGCATTGGGTTTTGGTTTGACTTTGAGCGTTTTATCTTCCAGCCTCGTTTTAAGGGGTATCGGATAAAACTCTTTTGTCCCCTCATAATCACAGTCGTTTTTGAGAACACCTTTTTTTATCCACTCTAACACATCCATCACCGCTTTTCGTTTTTGGTATTCGCTGATGAGAGGTTTTTCTATATCGCTATAAATTGACCATATAATTTTTCCTAGATAGTTTTCATCGGCTAAAAATTCATTGATAGATTTGAGATGTGGAAAGTGTTTTTTGAGATTTGAAAAATGAAAAAAATCTATTTTATTGATGGCACTTCTAAGCGTAAAAGATGAAATATCCGATATTTTGAGCGTTGAGGTAAAAGCGTTTTGCGTATTTTCACTGCTTAAATTTTCAAAACCACTGGTTAAAATCGCACTATTGGTGAGTTTGATGATAGGA
>NZ_JAFHKK010000036.1 GCF_016937535.1 Sulfurospirillum tamanense
AAGTTCCATCTTGATTTGAATGATGCCATCCTTCTAGTTCGCCAAAATAATAACCTCTAGTTCTTATAATATTATTTTCTATAATATATTCATCTAAATTTTTGATTCTTCTTATTTCGTCATCTTTTAAAAATAAATCAACTTCTATAGTCGTCGGAGAACTCGAACCAGTGCCTTTTTCAATATGGTATGATAAGTCCTTTGTTTTGTCGAAACAACTATCTTCATCAAAACCTTCATTAAAAAATATATTTAAAGCCCTTAATAAATTACTTTTGCCAGAATTATTAGCACCTGCAATTATTTGAAATTTTTCATCTAGTTCTATTTCAAAGTCTAGTAATGTTCTAAAGTTTTTGATACTTACTCGTTTGATATACATTAGTACTATTTCCTTATCAATATCTCTTTTATCTTCCCGCGCCCACCACTCTTACTATTGATAAACCGATTCATCTCAACAAAGTCTATTTGATAGTCTTTATAAAGCTCCTTGATAAACTCCGTATCTGAATTTGAAAGCATTGCATGTAAGCCTTTTTTGGCTAGTTTTTCAAAGGTATCAAAAAGTCTTTTTTGCTCATCTTCCAAAAAAACATCTTGATTGTAAGAAGTAAAACTTGACGTGGGTGTGAGCGGATAATAAGGCGGATCAAAGTACACAAAGTCGCCTTTTTTGGCAAAATCTAGCACTTTTGCAAAGTCTACATGTAAGACTTCTGCGTCTTGTAGCGCGCGGCTTGCGCCGTAAATCAGTGACTCATCGCAAATAGCAGGGTTTTTGTAGCGTCCCATAGGAACATTGTAAAAGCCCTTGGCATTGACGCGGTAAAGTCCATTGAAACAAGTTTTGTTGAGGTAAATAAACCGTGCGGCACGAAGTGCTGGGGCTAGCGAGGTAAAGGGGTCCTCTCTATCCATCGCCCTGACTTCATAATAGGCATCATGGCAATGGTTTTGTTCAAATACCCTTAGGTTGGCAAGGAGTTCTGTCGGAGTATTTTTGACGACATTGTAGGCGTTGATGAGCTCTTTGTTCGCATCAAACAAATATGCTTTTTTTCCCTCCAACATCCCACGTTTTTTCAGCTCAAAAAACAAAGCTCCACCGCCCACAAAAGGCTCAAAATAAGCCCCGAACCGTTCAGGCATACGCCCGATAATTTCATCCACCAATGCACGTTTGCCACCAACCCATTTTAAAAATGGTTTTGTAGGATACAGCGTTGGAGCAGTCACGGCAAGCCTTTAAGCAGAGTTTGTTGGATCTTAGCAAAGCGGGCTAAAAAGTTAGCTAAAAAGGCTTACATGTAAAGCCTTCGCTCATCCTATTCGCACAGCATGTTGACGATGAGGCTGATGATGGTTTCTTTTTGTTTGGGGTCGCTTTTGGCGGTCATGAGCGCAAGGGCCACAAGGGCGTTGTCGTTGATGCTAAGCTCGCCGTTTGGCTTGTGGAGCAGGTTATTTTTGGATAAAAAGAGGATGAACATAAACGCACCAATGCGCTTGTTGCCATCTGTAAACGGGTGACCTTTGATGATGTAGTACAACAGATTTGCCGCTTTTTCTTCCACACTGGGAATCAAATCCACCCCGCCAAAGGTTTGGTAAATCCCGCGCAACATTCCTTCAAACTCGCCTGCTTTTTCGCGCCCAAACAGCGCTGTGGCCTCGCCTTTTTGTGCAAGTTCTTCTTTAAGCTGCGCGATGGCAGCCTTGGCCTCTTTGACATCGAGGATAAACTTCGCCTCTTTGGGCTGGACGTTTACATGTAAGGCATCCTCGTCGTACCCTTGGAGCAGCGTCCACGTGCGGCCGTAGTTTAGGATGACCTCCAAAAGCCCCTTGGCTTCGCCCAGTTCAAGTTCAGCCCCCGAAATGGTCGTTTGCAATAAACCAAGAGTTTGGCGCAGCTCTTCTAAGCCTTTTTGTTGCAAGCGTTTTTGGTTGGTGGCATAGCCATTGATGATATATTCTCTTAAAATTTTAGTTGCCCAAATTCGAAACGCTGTTCCTCGTTTGGATTTAACGCGATAGCCTACAGAAATAATAACATCAAGATTATAATACATCACATCATACTTTTTGCCATCCGCAGCAGTTGTCCGGAATTTCCGGACAACTGAAGATTTTTCCAATTCACCTTCTTTGAAAACGTTACTTATGTGTTCGGAAATCGTCTTTTTGCTTTTGTCGAAAAGCACTTCCATTTGCTTTTGGCTCAGCCATACCGTCTCGTTTTCCAAAGAAACATCTAGGGCTATTTCGCCACTTGCATCTTCATAGAGAATAACGGGGGTGATTGGTTCGTGATTCATGGTAGGCCTTTTGCTATCTAAGGGGTATCTTCTCTGAAAAATTATAACTAAGAATCACCATAGTTATTAAATTTGTATTATACAATGGGCGTAAACCACGAGAAGCCTACCATGTAAGGCTTCTCACATTTCCAATCGCAGGACTTCTACGTTTTCACCTTTCTTTAAAAGCGTGGTTTCTTTGGGGATACACAGCACCGTAGCGCCGCCGAGGAGGTTGTTTAAGATGGCACTAGAGCCTAGTTTTTTGCCCTCTAGGGTAGCGAAGAGTTTGCCTTCTTTTTCGCGCACATCACACGCGGTAAATTCGGTAAATTTGGAGCGTTTAGCGTACTCTTCTTCCAAAGTTGCGGTGCAAAAACGTCTGGCATAGTCGCGCCCCAACATCGCATCCACAAGGCGCAAGCCGTAGAGTCCAAAAACCACCGCGCTTGAGTAGGGGAATCCGGGCAGTGCCACGATGTATTTTTCACCCACTTTGACTACGCGGATGTGCCGTCCAGGCTTGATGTCCGCCCCTTCGATGATGGTCTCCACCGCCAAATCCCCGATGATGTCTTTGACAAAATCATAATCCCCCACGCTCACGCCGCCCGTAGTGACCACAATGTCCGCACACGCTAGTCCCTCTACGATGCGCTGTTTAATGAGCGCTTTATCATCCCCCGCGATGCCCAGCAACACCGCTTCCGCGCCCGCATGTTGCGCCATCGCGGCGATGGTGACGTGGTTAGAGCTACGAATGTGTGCAGGCGTTGGAAGCGCCTCTCCCAAATCTACAATCTCACTACCCGTAGCCAACACCGCCACACGTGGCCGCACCACTACGGGTACTTGCACACAACCAAGCCCCGCAAGCACACCGATTTCCGCAAACCCGATGCGCGTGCCTTTTGTTACCATCACATCGCCCGCGCGGTAGCCCTCGCCCACAGGCCGCACCGCAAACCCCTCTTTTACGGCTGTCACGATGCGCACTTTGTCGCCTTCAACTTCCACATTTTCGATGGGAATGATAGTATCAGCCCCCTCGCTTAGAAGCGAACCTGTAAAGGTTTTGATGCACTCGCACTCGCCTACATGTAAAGAAATCTCCGTGCCCGCAGGAACGCGGTGCGTGAGGGTAAGTGCCCCTTTTTCTTGGTCGACGTAACGGATAGCGTAGCCGTCCATTTCGGAGGTAGGAAACGCGGGTTGGTTTTCTTGTGCGATGCTGTCGCGCGCCAAGATGCGTCCGCGCGCTTCCATGAGCCCGACAACCTCAACGCGCGCCTTACATGTAAAGCTTTTTTCAAGCCGTGCAACGGTCTCTTTATACGGTGTCCATGCCATTAGTTTGCCTTCAAAAGTCCAGCACCTGGAAGTGCTGTACTGCGCTCTTTAGCATACACCCGCGCGCCGTCGATAAGGTCGTATTTCCAAATAGGTGCTTTGGCCTTAAAATCCTCCACAAACGCGTCCAACAGTTCTAGCCCCGCACGCCGCTTGGGTGAAATCACACCCGAAATGTACGAACTTGTGTGGTTAGGCACATCGCCGATGGAGTGCGCCATCACGAGGTGCGCGTCCCGCTCCCTGGCCTTTTCTTGCCACGCGTCAAACCAGCTTTTGAGGATGGGTTCGTACACATCAAAACTGAGTCCCTCGATGCCATCTTCATCCCGAACAATCCCCACAAAAGTTACAAACGCCCCGCGATTTTGGTCACGGTAGGCGTTGTACCAACGGTTCAAAATCTCCTCTACATGTAAAGGCCCTTGGTGCAGTTCTAGCATCCTAGCCTCCACACACGGGAGGTAAAAGGGAGATTTTGTCGTTCTCGTTGATGGGCGTGTCCAGTCCGCAAACAAGCGTGTCATTGACCGCCACGGAACAAATCGCCAACCATTCTGAGAGTTGCGCGTCGTCTTTAAAATGCTCTTTAAGCTCAGCCAGTGAACGCACCGAAACTTCCACAGGTGCGCGCCCGATAGGGCCTAAAAATTCTACTTTTGCCATGGTATATCCTTGTTAAGAAACGTTGGAGGATTATACCACAGCTGGCTTTTTCGTGCCTTGATACATTTTTGTACACCAAGGTCGCACCAAAGCCCCGCGCGTGTGCTACAATCTCACTTTTATAACTTTACATGTAAAGGATGTTTCATGACATTGATGAGCGCACTCGCCCTTGCGGGTGCCATGGCCCTTTTGGCGGCCAGTCCAGGACCGGGCGTGTTTGCCGTAACTGCTAGGGCCCTAGCTAGTGGATTTACCCACGGGGCGCTACTTGCTTTTGGGTGCGTTCTTGGCGATTTGGTCTTTTTACTCATGGCGGTGTATGGCCTCAGTGCACTCGCATCAGTGATGGGCGAAGTATTCATCGCGGTCAAATACCTCGGCGGCGCGTACCTTATCTACCTTGGAGTCCAGATCTTGCGTAGCTCCGCCCACGCGCGTACCCTCAAAGGCTCTAGCGAAAGCGCTTTGAGTGCTAGTTTTGTCAGCGGGTTTTTCATTACGCTAGGTAACCCTAAGGTCATCTTGTTTTACCTGAGCTTCTTGCCCACCTTCATGAACCTCCAAGCCCTCAGCGGCGCAGATGTCGTGCTTGCAGCTACCATCGTTTCTGTTGTCCTTGGAACGGTTTTGTGTGCGTACGCGTGGATGGCCCACCGTGCCAAAGCGCTTTTTACAAGCCCCAAAGCCTTGCGTCGCATGGACGTGGGTGCGGGAAGTGCCATGGTCGGTGCGGGCGGATTTTTACTCTTAAAACCGTTGTAATCTATGGAATTTGAACTTTCAACGTACGCCATTTTTTTGGCGGTGGGCATCGTAGCGGGGTTTATCGACGCTATCGCAGGAGGTGGCGGGATTATCACCATTCCCGTACTTTTGGCCGCGGGCATCCCGCCTCACATGGCCCTTGCAACCAACAAACTCCAAGGCACCTTTGGTAGTGGCATGGCTTCGCTAAACTTCATCCGCAAAGGTTTTATCACGTGGAAAGAAGTATGGCTAGGGGTGTGTTACACCTTTGTGGGGGCGGTTTTGGGCACCTATGCCATTTTGCTCATCAACCCCGACATCCTCGCCAATACCATTCCCATCATGCTCCTTGCCATCTTTCTCTACACCCTCTTTTCTCCAAAAATGGGTGAAAACGACCGCCGCGCGCTCATGGGAACCCACCTGTTTTTCTTGGTCTTTGGTCTGGGGATTGGGTTTTACGACGGATTTTTTGGGCCTGGAACGGGGACATTTTGGACCATTGCCCTTGTGAGCCTCGCGGGACTTAATCTCAAAAAAGCCACCGCCCAAACCAAGGTCATGAACTTCACCAGCAACATCGTTTCCTTGGGTGTCTTTTTGTGGAGTGGCCACGTGCTGTTTTTGGTGGGGCTACTCATGGGTCTTGGGCAACTCATCGGCGCAAATCTAGGCTCAAACATGGTCATCAAAAAAGAGGTCAAATTTATTCGCGTGTTTTTTCTCATCATGGTCGGCGCTACGCTCATGCGACTGGCCTATCAGAGTTATTTTTCCTAGCGCTGGAGCGTAAAGGCGTAAGGCAACAGTGTCTTCAACGGAGCCACCACCACGGCTCCGTCCCATTCAAAAATCACCTCTATGTCTGCACCAAATTCACTGATAACCTGACGGCACGGGCCGCAAGGGGAGAAATTTTTTCCCGAAGATGCCACGGCGATAGCCACTACGTCTGTGGGTTTATAACCCAAAGAAGTCGCGTTGAACAACGCTGTGCGTTCGGCACAGATGGTCGCGCTTTGGGCAGTATTTTCCACATTGCACCCTAACACCACCGCGCCATCACGCAACAATACCGCCGCACCAACCTTGTAACCCGAATAAGGCGCATAGGCGTTTTCTTTGGCCTCGTGCGCTTTTTTTAGCAATGTTTCGTACGACTCCATGGTTTCGCCTTTTTGGCGTATTATAACTTACTTACAGTCCATGGCGCGCTTTAAAAGCCTCCGCTTCGGTGACGGCCTCGACAATCTTGGCGCTCAGTCTTGGAAGCTCTCCATACTTAACCCACAGCGTGTCTTCGACGATGTCATGCACCTCTCCTGCAAGTTCTACTGCCGCACGTTTGAGCTTGGCGTACTCTTTTTTGAGCTCTTTTTCATCCATCAAACGCTCCTATTTTTACAGACGAGTTATGCAAGAATGATTCCAGCTAAATGCAAAGACTACGTTAGGGTAATTTTGAGAGGCGTATGTCAAATGCCATGTATAAAGAGACAAGAAAAGGTACCACATAAGTAAGTCCCACTTTAATCCAATCTAAGGCCATAGGCCCTTGGGCTAGAATTATCTGATACTGATTAATCACCACCAACGCTGTCCCCACCAACGCTGAAACCTTAAGGGCTTTTTTCACAATCCGTTTATCGCACAGGGTTTCTTGGAGCGCTTTTTTTGCGTTTTCAAACATTACAATGCGTCCTTAATTTCTGGGTTTGGCATTCCAAGGTAATACCCTTGCGCGTAATCCACGCCTGTTTTTTTGAGCGCTTCAAAAATCGCTTCATCGGCCACAAACTCCCCGATGGTTTTAGCGCCGATAGCCTTTGCGTAGGTGCAAATAGAAGCGACGATGGAGAGGTCTTTAGAGCAGGTTGCAATGTTTTTAATGAGTGACCCATCAATCTTAACGTAGTCTACATGTATGGATTGAAGCTTTTTAAAGTTTGAATACCCTGTGCCAAAATCATCAATGGCGATTTTAAACCCCGCTTCTTTCAAACGGCCAATCAACGGCGAAAAGCCGTACATCTCATCGTCTTCCAAAATCTCAAGGACAATGCGCTCAGGCGAAACCCCTTTGGCGTTTGTCTGGGCTAAAAGCATTGGCAGAAAAGTATCTTGGCGAAGGTCTTGGGCACTTATGTTTAGAGAAAATTCATAAGAAGTGTCCACGAAAGTCGCTAGCGCTTCTCCAAGCACATGGGCTGTTATTTTGGGGAGCAGGTGAATCTGCTCTGCGACTTTCAAAAACGCAAAGGGCGAGATGACTTCCCCTTTGTCTTCAATGCGAATCAGCGACTCATACTTTTCAATGCGCCCCGTGTGGAAATTGTAAATCGGCTGAAAATAGGTGCGAAACTTGGCACTTGTTGCCTGTTTTACAATGTCGTGCAGGGTTGTCGCCCAGTAGATGTTGTTTTGGTAGCGGCTATTAATGTCTCCCATTTGTTCAAACTCTAGCACAGGCAAAGCGCTCTTTTTGGCTTCGCTTAGAGCTGTTTCGGCTTGATTGAGTAGAGTAAGTCCTGGCGTATCACCTTGGCTTGTGGCGCTTCCTGCGCGTATAGAAAAAGAGACTTGAATCTCGTCAAGTTCCATTTTATGAGCTGTAAAAGCTTCCAAAAAGGCTTTTTTGGTGCTGTTTGGGTGCGAGGGGGAGTCGTGCTCTACCAAAAAAAGCCCAAAGGTGTTTCCTCCCAAGCGGTACACAGAATCCACCTCCGCATAAGACGCGCCAAAAGCTTTTAGGTCTTTGGCGAACAAGGCAAGAAACTGGTCTCCTTTTTCGTGCCCAAAAAAGGTGTTTATCTGCCCAAATCCAACAACATCGAAGACAACCAATACCGCGCTTTGGCATTGGGTTTGTCTCACGCGTTCAAAAAGACGCTTGCGATTACCAAGTCCTGTGAGCTTGTCTGTAATGAGCTGTTGCTTGAGCATCTTGCGGCTTTGCTCAATGGCGGTAACATTGGCCCCATAGGCCAAAATAAATCCCTCTTTTTTGATGCCAATGGCTTCAAGAAGATAGGTTTGTTCGCCTGCAGTGAGGGTGGTGTTTACGCGCTCTTCTTTTTCGATTACCTTTGCAGCGTCCAAAGAGGAGATATGGCTAAAATGGTCAACAGTAGGAAGGATTTTTTTCGCAGCGACGTTAGCAAACACACTGTTGCCCTTGGCGCAAAAAACAAACACAGGCTCAGGGTTGTGCTTTGGAAGGTTAGAGAGAAAATCGCTTTTGGAGGCAAAAAGTTGGTTAATGCGTAACACATAATAAATCGGGCAAAAACCTACCAACGCTGTAGCCAAAAGCACAAGGCCAAAAATCCCCATAAGCGTCAAAGGAAACGAAGCATACCATAGCACTACCAGTGCCATTACTAGTCGAATAGCACGTTCGTATTTGTACAAATTTAGCATTTTGAAGCTCCCTTATTTGCATGATTGTCATCATAGCACAGCGGGCGTTGTTCTTGTGGTGCTTTTGAAAAAAAGGAGGGTATTTTTACCCTTTTCTATGCTACAATTCCGCCATATTACCCCAAGGAAATTCATGAGACGCAGTGATCTCAAAGCAGTTGACATCATTCAGATGGCTTTAGGAAACAAACGCACGTTTAGTAAAACAGAAGCAGAGTTAGCATTTTTACTCAAAAAAAGATTGACCAAAAAAGAGTGCAGTGTCCTTAATGACCTTGCCAATGGCGTTGATCAAGAGGTTACCATGGCCGAGCTTCGCATTGACGAAGAGCGGTACGACGCGCTTGTTTCTGGCGCGTTAAAAAAACTCAAAAACCAATCCGTTCACGGAGATTTTTTCGAGTAGGTTTATTAGAACTGGCTTATATGACTTTAGTTAGTTCAAGCATGAGATGTCGCAGTGCACCATGCCCTAAGGGCATGGGCGCCTTCTTTTCTCCACTGTTGCACTGTTTTTTGCGGTGTAAGTTTTACACGAATAACACATTCTCCAACTTCTTCTATGGGAATTCCCAGGTTTTCCACGAAATACCGACACGCCAACACAAAAGTTTCACAGCGCCCGCACCCGTAAAAACGCGCAAGTGAGGCAATAGCACCGTAAATATACGCGCATGCGTGCATCTCATTCAAAGGCTCTATCGGGACTTCCGCTCTAAAGCGTGTCAACTGATAAATAATTTGTTTAGCCAATTCGTCCGACATGCTTCCCAAAGGTGTATCTTTTACACAGGTCACAACCTTCCTTTATTTTCACCATAGTGAATTGTAAAAGCATTGTATTCTGTTTAAACTTACAAGAAAATAACACTATGGTGAAAATTTTGTGCAACCTCACAGCAATCGACATTGATACTCACCACATAACCACTCTCTATAAAACTATTGGTGAAAATGTAAAAAAAATACGAAAACAACAAGGAATATCACAACTAGATTTAGCTCTTGCTGTGGGGTATAAATCCGTTTCATCTATTGCTAAAGCAGAATCTCTTATAGAAAAAAAACATTTCAATATCGAACAGCTTTATAAAATTTCTAAAGCCCTTGACGTTCCTATTGAAAAATTTTTTGAGGGTATTTAAGTTTTTAGCCGAGGAGGTAAACCTAGATTTTCTAGGTTTACCCGCGCATCGCGTCTATGATCTTTTTGGCTTGTTTTTTGGCGTTTTCTACCTCATCTAACACCAAGGCCACCGCCATGCGGCGTCCTACGTGGCTAACAGGTTTGCCAAAAACCCGCACGAAAGAGTTTTTGGTAAACGCAGAAGCAGGGATGTCAAACACTGGCACGGTAGATTCTTCGCTACTTTTAAATGCCCCGCTCGCCCCTGGTCCGTAAAAGGTAAAATCAAGGGGCAATCCCAACACCGCCCTTACATGTAAAGCGAACTCGCTTTGGCTTTGGGTGATGAGCGTGACCATACCCGTATCATGAGGACGGGGACTAAGCTCGCTAAAATACACCTCTTCGCCTTTGATGAAAAATTCCACCCCAAACAACCCGCGCCCACCTAGACCATCGGTCACCGCTTTGGCCATGACTTTGGCTTTTTCAAGCACCGATGCGGGCATTTTCATGGGTTGCCAACTGAGCACATAATCCCCATCTTCTTGAAAGTGGCCGATGGGCTCACAAAAGACGGTTTCTGTTTCAGTGCGCACAGTTAAAAGCGTGATTTCGTAGTCAAAGGGCACAAACGCTTCCACGATAAGCTCACTGGCATCCCCGCGTGCTTCTTTGGCGTGCTCCCATGCTTTGGCCACTTCTGTGACGTTGCGCACGGTACTTTGGCCATGGCCCGAGGAGCTCATCACGGGCTTGACCACACAGGGAATGCCCACTTCTTTGACCGCAGCTTTTAAGGATTCGTAATCTTTCACAAAACGGTACGCACTGGTCTTCAGCCCCAACTCTTTAGCGGCAAATTCGCGGATGTGCTTGCGGTTCATGGTCAGTTTGACTGCATTGGCATTAGGGATGACACAAAACCCTTCGGCTTCGGCTTCAAAAAGCGCGTCGATGTTGAGCGCTTCGATTTCGGGCAAGATAAAATCAGGCTTTTCACGGCGAATCACCTCTAAAAGGGCGGCTTTGTCTTTCATGTTGACCACATGGGAACGGTTGGCCACAAGGTGCGCAGGGGCGTGCGGGTACGCGTCCACGGCGATGGTTTCGATGCCAAGACGTTGGGCTTCGATGATGACTTCTTTGCCAAGTTCGCCGCTGCCAAGAAGCATCATTTTAATGCTATTGCTTTTTAAAGGGGTAGTAAAATGCATGGGGGTTTCCTCTGTGGTGATGTTGGGGTATTGTACAAAAAAATGGCTAAGGCTTGGCAAAGGGCAAGGGGATTATAATAACATCTTTTAAAAAGGAACCGCGTGATTTTTGGCAAAATAGACTACATCAACCTCCTTCCCTTTCATGTTTTTCTCAAGCGCAGCGCCCTTTCCAATGCCTTCAAACAATCTCTAGAGTACAAAAAAGGCGTCCCAAGTGTGCTCAATCACAAGCTAAAACGCCGTCAAATCGACGCGGCAGTCATCTCAAGCATCACCAGCACCCACCCCATGTACCATCGTTTAGACATGGGCATTGTGGCCAAAAAAGAGGTCAAAAGCGTCCTTGTCAAACGGGGAAAATGCACCCTCGACCCCGCCAGTGCGAGCTCCAACGCCCTTGCCAATGTTTTACATGTAAAGGGGGAAGTGCTCATCGGCGACCGCGCTTTAAAAGCCTACTTGCAAGACCCTAGCGCCTATGTTGATTTGGCCAAAACATGGAACGCGCGCACCGGGCTTCCCTTTGTGTTTGCCAGATTGTGCGTCACCAAAGACACCGCCTTTTACCGCCGCCTTGCCGCGCGTTTTGTAAACCAAAACGTGCGCATTCCCCGCTACATCCTAAACCAATACGCCAAAGAACGCGGCATTAGCGAAAAGGATATTTTAGACTACCTCACCCTCATCTCTTACCGCATCGAAACCAAAGAAAAACGCGCCCTAAAGCGCTTTTTAGGGCTAGTTAAAAAGTGAGTTTTTTGTAAGCACGCCTTACATGTAAAGGTCAACACCATGTTCTGGCTCTTCTTCTTGGGCGTATGCTTTGTTGGAGGGGGCACTATTTTCTTCTTGTTGGGCTTTGGCAATCTCTTGCAATGCGCGCATTTCAAGCAACGTTGCCGTGGCGGCAACTTCGTAGTCGGTGGGGCTAGGGTCCGCAGGAGCGAGGGCGGCGGTGCGCACTTGGCGCATTTTTGAAGCCGTCTCTTCAGGTGTGTTCCCTTCGGAGGTGTCGATGGGCACTTCGCCACCGATGGCGTACTGGCGGTTGTCAGGGCCGACTTGATAGGTAAAACTAGCCCCACCAGTGACCACACCTGAGCCCGCAGCAAGGTGCGCGGCTTCGTGGGCGCGCACTTGGGTGTCACGGGTTTGGAGCTTAATGAGTTGGGCTTGCTCAGAAGGCGAGAGTTCTTTTGGGGCACTAGGGGTTTGTGAGGGCGCGTCACCTTGTTTGGAGGCAAGAGATTGGGCATGAACGCGCACATAAGAAGAAGAGAACGTGCTATTAATCTCCATCTTACCCCCTTTTACATGTAGGCGTTTTTTAGTGTAGAAAATCTCCTTCTTGTAATCTTAGTATTTTTAGCATTTTTTTCAAAGGTCGCTTGAAAAAAATGTTTGAAACTTCTTAAAAATTGTTATAATGATGCCTTTTTACTCCGCAACAAAGGAGCATGTGTGCAAATTGATTACCATGTTACGGCAGCTCTTACTAAAAACCTATCCCTACTATACGCGGAAGATGATCCTTTTTTTCTAAAGGAAACTCAAGAAATTTTCAAGGAACTCTTCGCCCATGTAGACACAGCATCCAACGGGGAAGAGGCGCTAGCGGTGTATCAAAATTTTAAAACCAACACTGGCAAATACTATGATTTGGTTGTCACCGATATCAACATGCCAAAAATGAATGGAATAGAGCTTATCAAGACTATTTATACATGTAATCCAGACCAATCAATTATCGTCATTTCAGCCCATAGCGAATCAAAATACTTGCTAGAGCTTATCAATATGGGTATCGAACAATTTTTGCTCAAACCCAACAATTACGACACAATGCTCCACGTTCTCCATCAAAGTGCTAGTAAAATCGCAACTAACCAAAAAACAATTTCCAACTCTTTACATGTAAAGCTTTCTCATAACCTCACATGGAACACACAAACATCGCTGTTGCTAGACCAGGGAAATGTCATAAAACTGACTAAAAATGAAACCTTACTTATGGCTTTATTTATAAAAAACCACTATAAAATTTCTACGTTGGGGGAGATTTTTGACCTACTCTGGCCAAATGAGCCACACTTGGCTTCTGTGGAAACGCTCAAATCCATCATCTCAAGGTTGCGAAAAAAGCTTCCAAGTGTCATCATTGAAAATATTTATAGCCTTGGCTACCGCATGGTTATTAAACCAGACTAGGTTGGTACTGAATGCTTCAATCTAAAATTTTACGAAAAACCATGGCCCTTATGGCGGTACTCATAGCCACATATATTGGCTCCATCTTAATCCATGCATTTCCCAAAATAAACACCAAAGTAACCGCTCTTGAAAAAGTAAACGTCCAAGAGGTATTAAGTAAAGTTGTAGCCATAGGCAAACAAGGCTATGCGCACATCGAAGAGTATGAAGTGCTTTACATGGCTGCTTTAGAAAAAGAACTCCGTGCCGCCTTGGCACTTCCTTTACAGCATCTGCTTGAAAAACAGGATTTGACATATTTGACAAATCGGTTGGATTTTCTGCACACGCAGCTACCTTTTGACGAGGTTGGTTTTTTTCTTGCAACCGCACAAGGGCAAGTGGTCTGGCGCTGGGGGAACTCTTTGCCTAATCTCTCTTCTCTGGAACAAAATTTTTTACAAAATCGCTCTTTTTTGCGGTTTTATACGCACACCAACCCAAAAGAAGCCTATGTTGCTGCTTTGCAAAAAGCGCCGCATGCGGACTATTTTATTGGCGCAGTGAAAAGCATAGGCGCACTAGATGCTCAGTTAAATCAAAAAGAGAAAGCATTGTTAAAGCTCCTTGATAAAACAATGAATGCACCGCGAAAGATTAACATTGGCAACTCTTTTGTTTTTAACGGCTCAGGAGAGGTGCTTGTCGCCCAAGATGAGGATTTTAAAAACATTCCACTAAGCACCACAATGCTTCCACAAAGCCCCATCAGCATCTTCGATGCTTTTACAAATGCCGCCCAAAAAGAGGGGACATTGCACTATCGCTATCCTGACTCCAGCGGAAAATTTAAAGAAAAAATTTTATGGATAGAGCATGTGCCAGAACTCAATTGGTTTGTTGGCACAACGCTTTACGCGGATGAGCTTGAAATTATGTCCAATAAATTGCAACGCATCATAGCCACCTTGGGAATTATTGTCTTTTTGGGTGCGTTGATTATTAGTTTTGTTTTCTTTAAAAAACTCTTACAGCCCATCTCAACGCTCTCCAAAATGGCAAACAGCGCAACCAATGGTGATTACAGTGTGCGCTCCTTTATTCATTCAAACGATGAGATTGGTGAATTATCGAAAAATTTTAACACCATGATTGAGACCATTGAGCGCAATATTGAGAAAGAAAAACAAATCATGGAACAATCTCGCCTAGCCCAAATGGGTGAAATGATGAGCATGATTGCCCACCAATGGCGCCAACCCTTGGGAGCTATTGGCAGTGCTGTTATTAACATGAAAATGAAATTGCAAAACGAGCGCTTTAAGGATGAAAAAGCCTGTGCGGCTTTCGTTAAAGTGCTTGAAAAAAAACTTGGGAATATTGAAGAGTACGTAGAGTTTCTCTCTACCACCGTGGATGATTTTCGGACATTTTTTAAGAAAAACACCCAAAAAGAGTCGGTTCCTATTTCCGAACCCATCGAAAAAGCGTTGCAAATGATTCAAGCCTCTATGGCAAGCAAAAATATCAGCATTGGTAAAACCTATCACACTAAAGATACTTTATATATCTACGTAAATGAACTTGTCCAAGTGTTACTTAATATCCTCAAAAACAGCGAAGATAATTTTATAGAAAAACAAACCCCCAATCCAGTCGTACACATCACTACCCAAAAAATAGACCAGATGTACCACATCACCATCACCGACAATGGTGGCGGCGTACCTGAAGCCATGTTGTCCAAACTGTGTGAGCCTTATTTTTCAACCAAACATGAAAAAAACGGCACAGGACTTGGGCTGTATATGTCTCGGGTGATTATTGAAGAGCACCATGGAGGTGCTTTACATGTAAAGAATGTGGAGAATGGTATCAGTTTCGACCTAATCCTTCCTGGGTAAATTATTTTTTACTCATGTGCAACGTTTATGCAACCCTCCTTTTGTACGCTTCCACTAGATGACCCCAAGTAGTTGGGAGACCCTTTAAAAGGAGTGTTCGTGAACGATGTACTGTCTAACGTGTTTATCTACACAGACCCTGAACGTTGTATGGGTTGCCACAGTTGCGAATTGGCCTGTGCTACCGCCCATTCAACTTATGACTTGCACAGCGCAGTGCTTAATGGAATTACCCTACTATCGCGCAACAAGGTTGTAAAAGTTGCAGATGTGACAACAACTTCCCAATGCGTACAGTGTAAAGCCCCCTGTTTGGATGCCTGTCCTTTTGATGTCATCACCCGCGAAGCAATCGGGGCAATTAAAATAGATGAAACTAATTGTACTGGCTGCAAATTATGCTCCAAAGCATGTCCTTATGATTGCATCACCATGATGCCTTTACCCCTAGAGCTTCAAGCCATCCCTGGTAGCAAAAAAAAGAAAAAATTTGTAGCCCTTAAGTGTGATTTATGCTTTGACCTAAGAGGTGAAGATGGCACTATAAACTCGGCCTGTATTCAAGCTTGTCCGACTAAGGCCATCACTCTAACACGCGACCCTGCTTTGCGCACTAAAAATTTAACATTAACTGGCTACTTAGCTTAAAAGGAGTTATACATGATTCAAGCATCTCATCCAAAAAGCGTAGATATTACCGCACAACAAATGATTTTTAAGGCCGAACTCGACAAAGTAGAAACTGTTTGGGACCGCCATGCAGCCATGCAGCCCCAGTGTGGTTTTGGTGAAACAGGTTTATGCTGTCGCGTGTGCTGGAAAGGACCCTGTCGCATCGACCCTCTTGGAAATGGGCCAAAGGTGGGTATTTGTGGTGCAACAGCAGATGTGATTGTGGCGCGCAATTTATTGCGTAGTTTTTGTGTAGGTGCCAGTGCTCACACTGAACATGCCAGACACATCGCTCACACGCTTTATGAACTATCTCAAAATAATGCACCTGCTTACAGCATCAAAGATGAGGCAAAGCTAATTGATGTTGCAAAGCGTTTGAAAATATCTACAGAAGATAAAGAGATTTTAGACATAGCCAAAGAAGTTGCGGAAGTTTCCATGGCTGATTTTGGAAAGCACCATGGAGAGTTTGCATGGCTCAATGCCGTACTCAACCCTTTGCGTAAAGAAAAACTCGCCTCTCTTGGCATCTTGCCACATAATCTTGATAGTGTGGTGGTTAATGGTCTTTCTCGCACCCATGTAGGTTCAGAATCAGACCCCATGAACCTGCTTTTAGCAGCCGCAAGATTAGCCGCAGCAGATGTTTCTGTAATGGCTATGGGCACAGAACTTTCCGATGTTCTTTTTGGCACACCCATGCCAAGCCTCACTACAGCAAACCTAAGTGTCTTGAAAAAAGATGCGGTTAATATCGCCTTGCACGGACACAATCCTTTGCTATGTGAAATTGTATGTGATGTGGCAGCAACCATGCAGGAAGAGGCAAAAAAATTAGGTGCGAAAGAGGGCATTAATATTGTGGGCGTATGTTGTACGGGAAATGAAATGATGATGCGCCATGGTGTACCATTGGCGGCTAATTATCTCTCCCAAGAACTTACGATGATTACAGGGGCGGTTGAAGCAATGGTAGTAGATACACAATGCATCATGCCAGCGGTTGTGGAAACAGCTAGCCATTATCACACCCAAGTGATTTCTACAATGGATGATAATAAAATATTTGGCGCAACCCATGTCTCTTTCCACCCTGAAAGTGCCGTTGAGGGAGCAAAACAGATTGTACGACTGGCTCTTGAGGCCTACAAGCGACGCAACCCCGATAAGGTAGATATCCCAAATCATGTACAGCAAGCTATGGGTGGATTTAGCTATGAAGCAATTACTGCTGTTCTTAAAAAGCTAGACAATGAAAACCCCATCAAGCCTCTAATCGACCAAATCGCGGGTGGCAATATCCAGGGCGTTGTGCTTTTTGGTGGATGTAGCAATACAAAGGTGGTGCATGATTTTAATTATGTCACCATGTCTAGGGAATTGATTAAGAGAAATGTTTTAGTTCTTGCCACAGGATGTGCTGCTGGAGCCTTAGCTAAAAGCGGAATGCAAACTTCCCAAGCTACTTTAGATTATGCGGGGGATGGGCTAAAAGCTGTGTTGGCGGCACTAGGTGATGCGGCAGGAACGGCTGGACCACTGCCTCCAGTGCTTAACATGGGCTCATGCGTAGACAACACGCGTGCGGTACGATTGGCTAATGATATCGCTATGACTTTAGGTGTGGATTTAGATATGTTGCCAGTGTGCGTTTCAGCACCTGAATTGATGTCGGAAAAAGCCCAAATCATCGGCACGTGGGCTGCAGTAATTGGATTGCCAGTGCATATTGGGGTAGTTCCACATGTAACAGGCTCAAGCCTTGTGACAAAGTTTTTAACGCAAGATATGGAAGAAGTCTTAGGCGGCAAATTTATAGTCGAACTCGATCCTATTGAGGCAGCAAATAAACTTTATGGAGAGATTCAAAAAAGACGCCAAAAACTTGGCATTTAAAACAAAGGGGCAAAAGCCCCTTTAACAATAGAAGGAAATTTATGAAAATAGCAATAACCGGCAAAGGTGGAGTTGGAAAAACAACATTAGCAGGCACTTTGGCTCGTCTTTTTGCCAAAGAGGGGCATAGCGTTCTAGCTATTGACGCAGACCCAGATGCCAATCTAGCTTCGGCTATTGGTATTGGACCAGAAGTTTTCCAAACTCTAACACCCTTTTCAAAGATGAAAGAATTAGCAAAAGAGCGCACCGGTGCAGAGGATGGATATGGAACATTTTTTAGACTCAACCCAAAAGTGGATGATTTGCCTGAGGAGTTTTGCATAGAGCACGCTGGCGTAAAATTGCTTGCCATGGGCACCATAGACCAAGGTGGCAGTGGATGTGTATGTCCAGAAAATACCCTTATAAAAAGACTGATGCAACACCTCTTGGTGGAGCGGGATGAAGTTGTCATTATGGATATGGAGGCTGGAATTGAGCATTTAGGACGTGGAACTGCCGAATCTGTGGATGCGCTAATTGTTGTGGTTGAGCCAGGCAGACGCAGTATTCAAACAGCCCATCAAATTAAAGGGCTTGCTAAAGACATCGGAATTGAGCGTGTGTTTTTAGTCGCAAGCAAACTCCAAAACCCTGAGGATTTGGCTTTTCTGGAAGCGCAATTGCCTGAATTTAGTTTTCTAGGCGGCGTGGGATTTAGTGAAGCCATTAAAGAAGCAGACATGAAAGGAATTTCTTTGGCTGATGGCCCTTTGGAAATTTTAGCCCAATTTATAACCATTAAAGAGGCATTAACAGCCAAACTAAAGTAAAATTTGTAAAATAAAAAGCGACAGAGTCAACTCCCAGCATCCCTTAAGGCTTTGTTAGGGTTTTTTAAACACTTGTGAGTTTGTTGTAGATTTACGGTTATAAATAAATTTATAT
>NZ_JAFHKK010000037.1 GCF_016937535.1 Sulfurospirillum tamanense
AAATCATCTTCCTTTTTCGTTCTTGGCCTTCCGCGTGCATTTAGTGTCGAAGAAAGCCCGAAGGTTTGCGCTGTTTTTTCCATCCACTCTACCTCTCCCAAAGGGCTTTGACGATTGACGCTGTTGCGTACCGCGTTTAGCGTCTCATCTCTTAAGGGTGTGTTTACATGTAAAGACCAATCAGTCGGCAATACCACCAAAGATTCATCAAGTAAGCCTCTTTGTTGATTTGTTCTCTCCCAAAGTGAACCATAAGGCCAGTTCTGGGCATGCTCTATGAGTTTGGCGCGCAAAGCATTGGCCTCGATGTAGCGCAAGAGGGAGAGGTAGTAACTCTCTTTTTGCACCATAAAACTCTTGTAGCGACCCTGCCAAACATGCCCTGATGTTTTGTTTTTCTTATGGTAGTAGCGCACGTGCGATGTCATGACCCACTGCATAAACCGACTCAAGCTCCCCTTGGCCTTGGACACAAGTAAAAGATGAAAATGGTTTGGCATGAGGCAATACGCGTGAAGTTCAACCGCTTCTTTTTTCAAGCCCTCATGCAGTAATTTTAAAAAATATTCATAATCCTCGGCATCATCAAACACTTGCATCTGCATGTTTCCACGGTTGATGACATGATAAATCCCCCCGACACTCTCAGCCCTAGCAATGCGTGGCATGGATTTTCCTCTACATGTAAAGATTTTTAGGGAGTGTAGCAGAAAGTTTATTTAAAGTAGCCTGTCCCCATTAATCCTTTCTGTCCCCATTAATCCTTTCTCCTGACACTGTTTCTCTCCTGTGATATTAAGATACGGATTTTGCTTTATTTTTTAAATAAATCCACGCACACGTATTAATATTAGATATTCCTCCATTCCTTCTCCATTCTTCTATTTCTTCATCTGTTCTTGGAGCTTTTACATCATCTAACGGGTCAGTATAATTATCAGGAAACTTTAGAAAATCAAAAATTACTATTATACTTTCTTCATTCAATTGGTTATTTATAATTACATTTTTAATTTCTGCCAATGCATCACTGTCTCTACACGTTTCCCAATTTTTTAGCCCAGCATAAAAGGATAAAGGAAATCCATCATTTTCCTTCCATTTAAAAGCTTCTCTCAACTTATGTTGAATCTGATATTTTTGTAAATTAAAAACCTTCTTATGGTGTTCTTCAGTTATTTTATTAGCCAATTCTTCTGTTAATTTTATAACTCTTGATGCTAGTATCCATGTTACTTTATTATTATTTTTGTCTTGGAGTAAGCTATGAATATTCTTTAATTCTTCTAAAGATTTTTCCAAATAAAATTTTGATTTATCTACAATTTTATTTTCCTCATGTAATAATTGCGAGCTAGTTATTGATTTCATTACTGAAGAAGAAGCTAATAAGGCTGAAATTGCAATAAAAAAAGGACTAATGAGCCCACTATCTACCAGTGGTGCAAATATTTTTGAAATAGATTCTTCTGGAAAAAGTTTTAAAAATAATAATACCAGTACCATAAAACAAGCAATAAAAAATAATACATTTACAGCTCTATTGTAACTTTTGTAATCACTTGTTAGTTCATTTATTTTTTCTTTAGCCATCAGAATCTCCTATCTTGATATTTACTTATTATGCAGATATAAACTACAGGCAAAAAATGGAGACAGGCTGCTTTTTAAGCCCCCGCGTAACTTCATTAAGTAAAATAGGGACGAGGCTACTTTTCCAAACCCCACTTAACTTCATTAAGAATCCAAAATCTCATTTATTTGCACCCAGCGATTATATCAAAACCATCACGAAGTCTAGCGTAGCGAAAAATCTGAGTCTGCTTCTTCATCTTTACATGTAAAGATTTTTAGGGAAGTGTAAGAGAATGTCTAAATTTTCAACTTTTCTTGCCACTGGCTTGTATGGCTTTAATAATTTCAGCTAGTTGAATTTTTTCTTTTAGGGAGAGTTCTTCTTGTTCGCTTTTTGCGAATAACCTTAGAAGATAGATTTTTTCACCAAGGGTGAAGAAATAATAAACCCTATACCCAGAACTTTTACCCTTGTTGGCTCTTGGCATTCTTATTTTTTGGGCACCGCTAGTTCCTGAGACAGTATCGCCTCTTGCGGGGTCAAATGCTTTTAAAAACTCTTCAAAGTCAGTATCAAGTGTGGGGTTTTTCTTTTTCGCGTCTTTGTAGTCTTTTTTGAATTTATCCAAAAAAGTAAAAGCGTAGTTAAGCATTAAGTTCTTTTAGGAGGCTTTGGCTGTCGTCAAAAAAGGTGAGTTTGTTGTCCTTAATGTCGCTGAGTGATTTTTGATGGAGCTTATCGCTCTTTATCTCTTGCAAAATCGTCAACAAATCCAAACTCACAGCACTCTCTAAAAAACTCTTGATACTCTCAGGCGTTTTGAAGTAATGCTCTACGGGCTTATTGTCTATGGCTATTTGAAGCATGGTCTGCCTTTTGAAAATCATTTTGGGTTATTATAGCTATTTTGAATCAACTTTAAAATAATAAAAAGTGCTTTGCCTCCATGAGTCTCTAAAACACCAACACCACCAACCCCCTTACATGTAAACCCACTCAAACCCCCACACATCTTCACGACAATTTTGTCATACATTGTCGCAACCCTTACATGTAAAGCTTGCAAAACCCCCAAATCTAGCTGTTTATTCTTGGAATGCGCCTTGCAACCTTGTAAGGCGAAACATATCAACCCAAGGAGCAACCAATGGCAGAGTTACGACAAATCGCCTTTTACGGTAAAGGTGGTATCGGAAAATCCACGACGTCTCAAAACACGCTCGCGGCTATGGCGCACTATTTTGGCAAGAACATCATGATTGTGGGCTGTGACCCTAAAGCGGACTCTACCCGCCTTATCTTGCACGAAAAAAAGCAAAACACCATCTTGCAGCTTGCTGCGGATTTGGGTTCTGTGGAAGACTTGGAGCTTGAAGACGCGCTTCAAGAAGGTGCTGGCATGTTTGGTAAAACAACACCAAACGGTTGGATTAACTGTGCCGAATCAGGCGGTCCAGAGCCAGGAGTTGGTTGTGCAGGTCGTGGGGTAATCACCGCGATTAACTTCCTCGAAGAAGAGGGTGCGTACGATGAAGACGGCCTAGATTTCGTCTCTTACGACGTTCTTGGTGACGTTGTGTGCGGCGGTTTTGCGATGCCGATTCGCGAAGGAAAAGCCCAAGAGATTTACATCGTTATGAGTGGTGAGATGATGGCAATGTTTGCCGCCAACAACATCTCCAAAGGGATTTTAAAATACGCCAACACCGGTGGTGTACGTCTTGCAGGTCTTATTTGTAACGCCCGTATGACAGACCGTGAGTATGACCTAGCTAATGCTTTGGCCGAGAGCCTTAGCACGCAGATGATTCACTTTGTGCCACGTAACAACATCGTTCAAAACGCAGAAATTCGCCGTATGACCGTGGTTGAGTATAGCCCAGAATCCGACCAAGCTAAAGAGTACAAAGAGTTAGCACGCAAAATCGTTGCCAACGACTTTAAAGTGATTCCAACGCCACTTGAGATGGACGACTTGGAAGACTTGTTGATGGAATTTGGTCTTGAGGAAGCGGTTGACGCAGAAAACATCGGCAAATCCGCCGTAGCTTAAGTAAAGGAGCACGCAATGTTTATCATGGGATTTCAGTTTCCTGCCAGTATGGGAAACAAAGTAGACGACAACTTGGTGATCGAGAAAATGGAAGAGTCCATCAAGGGTGTAAGCGGCGTTAAGGCCATCAAACTTACCCACGGAAAACAGTTTGAAAACGAAGTGATGTACGAAAAAACCGACACAGTGCTTGGCAAGTCGCTCATCAGCTACTACACCATGCAAGACCCGCACATCACGGAAGGTTCTAAGTATTTTATCTACACCAACCGCTACCAGATGAGTGCGTTGTCAAAAAAATTCGACACCGACCCTGAAACACAGGCAATGTGTAAACTGTTTGATGGCATGGATTTGTTCAAGCTAGAGCTTGTCTAAAAAGGAGAGAAAATGGGACTAGAAACACTCGAAGAACAACAACGTCGCGCGCTTGCGGAAGTCTTGGATGCGTATCCAGAAAAGGCTAAAAAGAACCGCTCAAAGCATCTAGGTGTAGGCACTCCTGAGGATGATGCCTCCAAAACCTGTGGCGGGGTACGCAGCAACAAAAAAACCGTTCCAGGCGTCATGAGCCAACGTGGATGTGCGTACGCTGGAAGTCGCGGGGTGGTCTGGGGGCCCATTAAGGACATGATTCACATCTCCCACGGCCCTATTGGTTGCGGTCAATACAGCCGAGGCGGACGCCGAAACTATTACATCGGGACCACAGGGATCGATGCCTTTACGACCATGAACTTTAGTACCGATTTTCAAGAAAAAGACATCGTGTTTGGTGGGGATAAAAAGCTTAACAAGAGTTTAGATGAGATCAACGAGCTTTTCCCGCTCAATAACGGCATTTCCATCCAGTCAGAGTGCCCCATCGGCCTCATCGGGGATGACATCGGCGCGGTTTCTAAGGAAAAAACCAAAGAAACAGGCAAGGTCGTCATTCCTGTAAACTGCGAAGGGTTCCGTGGCGTAAGCCAGTCTTTGGGACACCACATCGCCAACGATGCCATCCGCGACTACGTCTTTCCACAGTTTAGCGCGGAAGCTAAAGACCTTGTAAGCACGCCTTATGACGTGGCCATCATTGGGGATTATAACATCGGTGGCGATGCCTGGAGTTCACGTATTTTGCTCGAAGAGATGGGGCTTCGCGTTGTTGCTCAGTGGAGTGGAGACGCGACCTTTAAAGAGATGGCCATGACGCCTAAAGTGAAGCTGAACTTGTTGCACTGCTACCGTAGTATGAACTACATCAGCCGCCACATGGAAAAAGAGTACGGGATTCCTTGGATGGAGTACAACTTCTTTGGCCCCAGTCGCACCGATGAGAGCTTGCGTAAAATCGCCGCTTTCTTTGACGAGTCCATCCAAGCCAAAACCGAAGAAGTAATCGCCAAGTACAAAAAAATGTACGACGAAGTCCTTGCCAAATACCGCCCACGCTTAGAGGGCAAGAAAGTCATGCTGTTTGTCGGCGGCCTTCGCCCACGCCACGTCATCGGTTCTTACGAAGACTTGGGAATGCACGTCATCGGCACAGGGTACGAGTTTGCCCATGATGATGACTACAAACGAACGACCGAAGAGATTGCCCGTTCGACCATCATCTATGACGACGTGAACGAGTATGAGTTGGAAGCGTTTGTGAAAAAGATGCAGCCAGATTTGGTCGCTTCGGGGATTAAAGAAAAATACGTCTTCCAAAAGATGGGCTTGCCTTACCGACAAATGCACTCATGGGATTACAGTGGGCCTTACCACGGATACGATGGGTTTGCCATCTTTGCCAAGGATATGGATTTGGCGATTAACTCGCCTGTGTGGAGTCACTCCAAAGCCCCTTGGGATAATAACTAAAAGGATAAGCCATGCAAAGCGTAGAAAAAATCGTCAACGGCAAAGAGCTGTTTTTAAAGCCCGAATACCAAGCTGTTTTTGAGGCCAAAAAAGAATTTGAAGGCATGTGTGGAGCGTGTGACTCCGCCAAGGTGCAAGAGGTCAGCGAGTGGACCAAAACATGGGACTACCGCGAAAAAAACCTAGCACGTCAAGCCATCACGGTCAACCCAGCCAAAGCCTGCCAGCCTCTAGGGGCGGTCATGGCTTCCTTGGGCTTTGAAAAAACCATGCCTTATGTGCATGGCAGTCACGGGTGTGTGGCGTACTTTAGAACCTACTTTACCCGTCACTTTAAAGAGCCAACTCCCTGTGTATCTGACTCCATGACAGAAGACGCAGCGGTATTTGGTGGCCTTTCCAACATGAAAGAAGGCTTGGCTAACTGTAAAGCCTTGTACAAGCCTGAGATGATCGCCGTCTCCACGACATGTATGGCAGAGGTTATCGGAGATGACCTTAACGCCTTTGTTTTGAGTGCAAAAGCCGAATCGCCAGAGCTTTTGGCAGAAACGCCCATTCCTTTTGCGAACACGCCTTCTTTCGTTGGGTCGCACATCACAGGGTATGACAACATGCTTTCTAGCATCGTTGCGACGTTGACCGAAGGAAACATAAAAGAGGAAAAAGAAGAGCGCATCAACATCATTCCTGGGTTTGAGCCTTACCTTGGGAGCATTCGTGAAGTCAAAGCCATCGTTGGCGCCTTTGACATGGAATTTGTTACCGTAGCAGACCACTCCGACCAGTGGGACATTCCTGCTGGAAAATACGAAATGTTTTCAGGCGGCACGACGCTAGCAGAGGGCAAAGAACTAGGCAACGCTAAAGCGACTATCAGCCTTCAAAAATATGCGACCAAAAAGACCATGAAATTTGTCAAAAGCAAATTTAAACAAGAAGCCTTGTTTGCCAATCCTATCGGCCTCAAAGGCACAGACGCGTTTGTCATGATGCTTAGTCGCCTAAGTGGCAAAGAAGTGCCTGCTTCCTTACGCCTCCAACGGGGACGTTTGGTAGACGCGATGCAAGACAGTTACCCGTACTTTCACGACAAAAAGTTTGCCATCTGGGGAGACCCTGACTTTTTGTTAGGCATGGTCGCGTTTTTGCTCGAAATGGGTGCAGAGCCTACCCACGTACTGTGCCACAACGCGCCTAGCGGTTGGGAAAAAGAGATGCGAGAGCTTCTTGATACTTCACCTGCCAAAGACAAATGCAACGTGTGGGCAGGCAAAGACTTGTGGCACATGCGAAGCCTTCTCTTCACCGAACCTGTTGATTTCATGATTGGCAACAGCTACGGCAAAGAGTTGATGCGCGACACGGGTACGCCACTGATTCACATCGGCTTCCCGATTTTTGACCGCCACCATTTGCACCGCTACAGCATCAGCGGTTACGAAGGGGCGTTGAACCTTCTCACGTGGACAACCAACAAAATCTTGGATGTCATGGACGAAGAGACCAAGCAGATTGCTAAGACGGACTTTTTCTTCGACTTGATTCGCTAAGGCTTAAGCAAAAGGTTGGTGTTTTACCAACCTTTTGTCTTTAAGAAATTGATTAATTTTTATCCACATGAGTGAATAATAGTTAGTCAATCTTGGGATACACTACATGTAAACAAAAGGAGGCGACGATGCAGCTAGCAGACAAATCCATCGACCAGACATGCGCCCATGTCGCTTCTAAAAAGCCCGCCTGTAGCCGTCCCACGCCTGGGGCTACCACGGGCGGATGCGCCTTTGAAGGCGCGCAGATTGCCCTGTTTCCTTACGCGGACGCGGCGCACTTAGTGCATGGCCCATTGACCTGTCTAGGTGCTTCGTGGGAAACCCGCGAAACCAAGACAAGTGTGGAAGGCCGTGATTTTACCCAGATGGGATTTACCACGGGCATGGAGCTTAATGATGTCATCTTTGGCGGCGAACCGCGCCTTGCTAAGGCTATCGCGTACATCGTAGAAGCGTATGCGCCTGAAGCGGTGTTTGTCTACACCACCTGTGTTTCAGCCTTGGTGGGGGACGATGTAAACGCTACATGTAAAGAAGCCGCACTAACGCACGGCATCCCCGTCGTTCCTGTACACGCGCCTGGCTTTGTAGGAAGTAAAAACCTCGGTTCTCGTCTTGGCGCGATGGATGTCCTTAAAAATCTCATTGGCACCAAAGAACCCCAATTTTCCACGCCCTATGACATCAATCTCATTGGTGAGTACAACGTTACGGGCGACATGTGGCAGTACACCGCGCTACTTGAAGAGCTTGGCATTCGCGTCCTCTCTACTCTTAGTGGTGATGGTCGCGTGGCAAAGATTCGCACCGCGCACCGCGCAAAACTCAACGTCATCGTTTGCGCCAAGTCCCTTAATGCCGTGTGTGAACGCATGGAAAAAGAGTATGGGATTCCTTACATTTCCGTCTCCTTTTACGGCAAGCGCGACACTAGCGATGCCTTGCTTCAAATCGCCCATGCCTTGGGTGATGAGGCTTTGATGGAGAGAACCAAAGCCCTTGTAGCCAGAGAAGAAGCCCTTGTGGAAGCCAAACTGCTTCCTTTTAAAACAAAACTCACAGGCAAAAAAGCCGTCTTAAACACAGGGGGCAACAAGTCGTGGTCGATTGCTTCGGCACTCCAAGATTTGGGCGTTGAGGTCGTGGGAACTAGCGTGCGTAAAGCCACCGAAGAAGACAAAGAAAAAGCCAGAAAGTACCTTGGAGAAAACGGGGTGCTCATGGAAAACCCTGGTGCCGAACAAGCCAACCTCATCAAAGAGCGCGGTGCTCATCTTTTGCTTGCAGGAGGTCGTAGCCTTTACACTGCCATCAAACAGCGGGTCGCTTTTGTGGACGTGAATCAAGAAAAAAAGGTTTCATATGGGGCGTACAACGGCCTTGTAAACCTTGCCCATGATGTCATCAAAGCCATCGAAAACCCCGTATTTGACGTGGTGGGAAGGAGGGCACCGTGGGAGCAATAATGCAAACAAAACCCTTACATGTAAACCCCTTAAAGCTTTCCCAGCCCATGGGGGCGACCTTGGCGTTTTTGGGCGTGGATGGGTGTATGCCGCTCATGCACGGGGCGCAAGGGTGTGCGTCTTTTACTAAAGTTTTCTTTACCCGCCATTTTCAAGACCCTATTGCCATCCAAACCACCGCCGTGACGGACATCACCGCCGTGTTGGACGGAGGCGCTAAAGGTATCGCTGAAGCGGTAGAAAACATCACCAAAAAAGTAAACCCCGCCCTCATCGGGCTTTTTACCACGGGTCTGACTGAAACCAAGGGAGACGACATCAAGGGTGCTGCTAGCGGGCTTAGCTTGCCTGTGGTGTATGTCAACACGCCCGATTACGAAGGGGCACTTGAGAGCGGATGGGCGCTGAGTGTGAGTGCCATGATTACGCAACTCACCACACCAACTGCACAAATCCAAAAAGGAAAAGTCGCGCTGTTGCCGCATGTAGGCATGAGCGCACTTGAACTTGAACGCCTCAAAGAGTGCATTGCCTCTTTTGGCTTAAGCGTCGTCGCTTTGCCCGACATCTCTTTGTCTCTTGATGGGCACTTGGGCGAAAAACAAACCGCCCTAAGCAGTGGCGGTACAACGGTAGAAGAGATTAAAGAGCTAGGAACGTGCGAAGCGGTCATCACCGTGGGCGCGTCCATGGAAGGGTGCGCCAAAGCCTTGCGCGCTAAAAATCCTGCCATCACACCTTTACATGTAAGCCATCTGGGCGGGCTTGTGGCTACAGACAGCTTTATCGCCATGCTTATGAGCCTCTCAGGCAACGCACCCACGCCCACCCTTAAACGGTGGCGTGCGCGGCTTCAAGATGCGCTTTTGGACACCCATGAAATGGTGGGTGGCAAAAACGTGGCACTCATCGGCGAACCCGATGAGATAGTGGGCTATGGGGCACTGCTTCAAGAAGCGGGCGCGAAACTTGCCTGTGTCATCGGAGCGACATCTAGCACGAACCTAGAAAGCCTTGGTGGCGTCGTGGGGGATTTTGAAGATTTGGAACACCGCATGGAGGGAATCGATGTGGTGATAGGCAACTTTCACGCCAAGGCCATCGCCAAGCGTTTTGGTGTGCCATTAGTGGTGCGAGGGTTTCCCAGCTGGGGAACCGTAGGCGGCGCGCTTAATCACAGCGTCTTATACGAAGGCGGTGCACAGAGTTTGTTTCGCGTTGCTAATGTGTGTGAAAAAGACCACTAGCCTTCTTTTAAGAAGAGCGTAGCGTTTGGAGCTTTGCTTCAAAGGCGTATTAGAAGTTCTGTAAAAAAAGAATAGGAGAACATGATGAAAGTTGCCTTTGCTACGAAAGATTTGGAGATGATTAACGACCACTTTGGGTGGGCGAAACAGTTTGCGGTGTATGAGATTACACCCGAGGGATACACCTGTTTGGGTGCGGTAGAAACTAAGGAAGAGATCGAAGAAGAAGCCGACAAAATCAACGCCAAAATCGAAGCGTTAAAAGGCGTTTCTATCATCTACTGTGAAGCCATCGGGCCAACGGCGGCGGCGCGGGTGATTCAATCACGGATGCATCCCATGAAAGTGAGTGAGCCAACCTCCATCGAGACCACCGCAGCAGCGCTAGTTAAAATGTTAAGCACCAATCCCCCGCCGTGGATTCGTCGCATTTTACTCAAGGAGGTAGGCAGTGAGTGAGCTAAAAACCCTTTACATGAAGACCCTTGTGGGTCAAGTGCGCGCCCTAGACGGGTTTGGCGCGTGGTCAAAGCTAGATGACGCTCAACTGCTTACCATGAAATACGTCAAAACCAAAGAGGATTTAAGAAATGTGCCCCTCATTGCCGACATTGACGAAGGCATCATTAAAGACATTCGCGTGCTATACCAAGCGTTGGCGTTGGCCTTTGAAACCAAGACAAACCATGTTGCAACGGTGGTGTTAGAGATGAGCCACGAAGGGTTTGGGCGCGTGGTGGTGGTCACGGACACCCAAGTGCTCTTTACCAAGTACTTTAAAGACGCCCACCGTTTTTCCTTTCGCACCTTAGAAAAACTCGAAGAAGAGGGGGAGAAAATGCTCCTGCGTGCCCTTGAAATCTACCAAAAGGAGTCGGCGTGCGTGTAGGTGTATTTTACGGAAGTTGTAGTGGCATCACGGGCAATGTGGCCCGTAAGATTGCCGAAGCATTTGAGGCGGATGAAGTGGTGAACATGGAGGAGGATTTTGACTCCGTTGACCAGCTTCTTGCATATGAGCTCTTGTTTTTAGGCTCTTCTACGTGGGGGCAGGGGGACGTACAGCGTGACTGGGTTGACCCGCTTTTAGAGATTGGGGACGAGGAACTGGATTTTTCGGGCAAAACTGTCGCCTTGTTTGGGGCAGGAGATGCCAAAACCCATGGAGAACATTTTGTGAGTGCGTTGGGAAAAATGTATGACCTTTTTAAAGAACGTGGAGCCTCTTTTGTGGGATTTTTTCCTACGGAAGGTTATGTTTTTGAGGCTTCTTTGGCTATCAAAGAAGGGATGTTTTGTGGCTTGCCCATCGACGAGGTGAACGAGCCTGAAAAAACGCAAGCACGCATAGAAGCGTGGATTGCCAAAGTCAAAGAGGAGATAGGGAAATGAGCAAGGTGGAGGATTTTTACCAAATCAGCGATGCGGAAGAGTATTTTGAATTTTTTAACCTCGCGTATGATAGCGCGCTGTTGGATGTCAAGCGTTCACACATCATGCGCCGATTTGGAAAAATGCTCCAAAAAGCGCGCCAAATCCCCGCTTCCAGCGAGGAAGAACGCCTAAAGTACTACAAGTTTGCCCTTTTAAGTGCGTACAAAGAGTTTGAGTCTGGCCACGCTCCAAGTGCGGCAGAAATCTGGGATATGGACGGGCGCACACTGCCTTGCCAAAGTTGTAAAAGTGCGTGTTTGGAGGAAGGCAATGAAGCCCTTGCGTGTAGCTGAAGAGGCGATGGTGACCTCTTCGACCAAGGATGAGATTCTTTCAAAGTTTCACATCGGTCAAAAGGTACGCCTTGTTAAAGACATCCGCAATGATGGCACTTTTCCTTACGCAAAAATAGGTGAGATTTTGGTGCGGGCGGGAGATGAGGGCTTTGTGCGCGATGTGGGGGATTTCTTGCAAACCATCCGTGTGTACGAAGTGAACTTCATGGGCGCCAATCATATCTATGGGTGCCGTGAATTTGAACTGGAAGCTTTAGAAGAAGATGTGTACAAAAAAGAAGTAGAAGAAGAGCTCGCGTGGATTAAGCGTCACCGCGAAACCCAATCTAAACAAAAGGAGAGTTGAATGGCAAATGTGGTTTTTTGTGGCTTTGGGCCAAACGATGGTTTGTACCATGCCAAAATCGGCGAAGTATTGTTGCGCCTTGCGGTAGCCTCTGGGGTGAGCATTCCCAAGACAGAGGGCGAGAGTGTGGTGGAGATTCAGGAGATGAGCGAAGAGTTGCAAACGACATACATGGAAGATATAGAGTTTGAAAAACTCATCAAGCTGGGGCTTTTGAGTGAAGAAAAAGCTTACGAGTTGCAACAATACACCATCGGAAGCAAGTACCGACTGGCGGACCAATGCCTTGTTAAAGGCGACATTTTAGTAAAACCCTATAAAGGATAACGGATGAGAACACGTGTTGAGATTATGAATGACTTTTTGGCCATCAACGTAGAACCAGGCAAAACCATCCAAGACATCGTTGAAGCCTCAGGAAGCGCGCTTCCTTTTGGGTGTCGTGATGGTGAGTGCGGTACCTGTGCAGTTTCCATTGAGCAAGGCATGGAGTACTTAAGTCCTGTGACCCCCAAGGAAGTCAAGGTTGTTAAGGAAGTTCTTGTTGGGACTGGATTTACAACGGAAAAAATCCGTCTGTCGTGCCAGATGAAAGTGGACAAACCTAACGGTTTGATTCGCATCAAGTACTAAGCGCGTTTTGGCGGGCTTGCGATGCACCCTTCTTTAGCCCTCAAGCAAACCCAAAGCCACAGGCTCTCCATGAGTATGTGGCTTCCTTTGCTGCACGCATCCCTTGAAGAATTAGATGGTCTGATTAACGAAATCAGCGAAGAAAACCCGTATGTGGAAGTGGAGGAGACCTACCTCTCGCGTATCCACAAAGCCGCCTTACATGTAAGCAATGCTAGCACGGACGCCATCGAAGCACTAGGCGTTGCAAAACCCTCCTTGTATGAGGTGTTGCTTGACCAAATCGAACCTCCCTTGTTTCCCACGCCCATCTCCCAAGAAGTCGCCAAAGAAATCATCGCATGGATTAGTGACGAAGGGTACTTTGAGGGCGACATGCGCCAAATCGCCACAACCTTTGGCGTGAGCGTGGACAAATGCGAAAGCATCCGTGCCCGCTTTGCCCAGCTTGAACCCTCTGGCGTGGGAGCTAAGAACCTTAAAGAAGCCTTTTTGTTTCAGTTGGAAGCCTCGGAACTCGACGATGCGCTTCATGATGTGCTTGGAAAGATGATTGCTTCGTTTGAAACCATGGACACTTTTTGCACGCATCCACGCTTTCAAGAAGCCAAACGCCACATGATGCATTTTAAAAACCCGCCTGCCATCGAATACTTGCAAGCCTCGCCCGTCATCGTGCCCGATGTGTTGGTGAGCCTCAAGAAGGACGAACTTAGCGTGCAAATCAACGGACGGTTTTACCCTGAGATTCGCATCAAAGAGGCCGTGAAAGAGGGCGTGTTTTTAAAGAGCAAATACAAAGAAGCCAAAGAGTTGGTGAACCTTTTGGCTTTACGCAAAACTACTTTGTACAAGCTAGCTTTGGTGCTCGTTGAACGCCAAAGCCGCTTTTTTCACGGAGGCCATTTGTTGCCTTTAACCATGCAAGAAGTGGCGGATGAACTTGGGTTTAACGAGTCTACCATCTCCCGCGCCGTGGCCAACAAATACCTGTGGTGTGAACGGGGCTTGTTTGCCCTGAAAGATTTTTTTGCCACCGAACTTGCCCCTTCGCTCTCCACTGAAGAGGTCAAAAGCTTTGTAAAAAACCTCATCGACCACGAGTCCAAGGAAGCGCCTTATGGAGACGAAGCCCTTTTGGAGAAAATCAAAGGGCGTTTTGGCATCGCGCTCGTGCGCCGCAGTGTGACCAAGTACCGCCTTGAAATGGGCATTGCCTCAGCTTCGGTACGCAAGCGGATGTACCTCTTGGAGTAAGTCTTTTGAAATAAGTATTGACACATGGGCTTGCGGGTGCAAATAAAAAGCACCAAGGGTGCGCGAGCCCTCTGCTGAAGAGAACTCAGCGTTAGCGTAGCTTTTGGAGCTTTGCTTCAAAAGCGTGTTAAGAATTCTACTCGGAATGATTTATGCATACCTTACATGTAAAGACAAAAAGGAGGCGCACCCATGCAAGGATTAGCAACGTATGAGGGTACAGCACGGTTTGCCTCACGCAAGGGTGTGCGGGCGGATTTTTATGGGCTTTCGCAAGGGTTGGTGTTTTCGTCTTTAGGGCTTGGCACCTTTCGCAAAGAGCCTTACCGCGAAGAAAATTACTTGCGTACCTACGAGGACGCTATCGCCGAAGCGCTGAATCAAGGCTGCAACCACTTTGACACCGCCATCAACTACCGCTACCAAGAGAGCGAAAAAGAACTTGGACGTGCTTTAGCGAAGGCATTTTCCAAGGGAGTCGTGGCGCGCGATGAGGTGATAGTCGCGACCAAAGCGGGGTTTTTGCCTTTGGAATTCCCCTTTCCCAAAGATCCGTACCGTTGGATTCAAACACAGGTAGTGGAGAAAAATCGCGCCAAAAAAGAAGAGATTATCATCGACCAACACTGTTTGAGTGTGCCTTATTTGGAGTGGAGCTTGGAGCAGAGTTTGGAGAATTTAGGACTGCAAAGTATCGATATTTTCTACATCCACAACCCAGAAACCCAACTTGGCTACGTGTCAAAGTGGGAGCTGCACCAACGGATGCGCCATGCCTTTGCGTGGTGCGAAGCCAAGAAAAAAGAGGGAAAAATCGGCGCGTACGGTGTAGCCACGTGGAATGGTTTTAGTTACGAACCTGACCACATGGAGCACCTGTGTCTTGCCACGCTTGTGCGTATTGCGCGTGAAGTAGGCGGCCAGACGCACGGGTTTAAATTTGTCCAGTTTCCCTACAGCCTTGGCAAAACGGGTGCGTACACGGTGCCTACACAAGTGCTAGAAGAAGGGAATATACTCCCTGCTTTTGGCGCGGCGAAGGCGTTGGGGTTGGAAGTCATCCTCTCTTCCGCGCTGTTGCAGATGCACTTATTTAAGGGGGCGTTTTCAGACAAAACCGTTGCGGTGCTTGGCGGGGAGAGCGACATCCAAGCGGCGTTGCAATTTGCCCGCAGTGCCTTGGGTGCCACCTGTGCGCTATTTGGGAGCCAAGACCCTTTACATGTAAAGCACAATTTTGGCATCAAAACCCAACCCCGTGTGCCCCAAAAGCACTACAATCTCTTGTATAGGATGAGCGCATGATTTATGATGTTTTGGTAGTAGGCGGAGGGATTGCAGGGCTAAGCGCGGCGTTGGAAGCGGCGAGCAAAGGCACCCATGTGGGTTTGGTGTGCAAAAGCCTTCCTTTGCGCTCTAACAGTTCCATGGCTAGTGGCGGCATCAACGCGGTGCTCTCGACGATGGAGCCTGATGAAGTGAGTGCGCACGTGGCTGACACCCTCAAAAGCGGCCAAGGGTTGTGCAACCTTGACGCCGTGCGGGTGATGTGCCAGCGCGCTCCCGCGACCATTCGCAAGCTTCACAAGCTTGGCGTTCCTTTTGACCTAACCGAAGAAGAGGAGATTTCACAGCGCAGTTTTGGGGGAAGTGGCAAAAAACGCACTTGTTATATTGGCGATAAAACGGGTTCAGCCTTGGTGCAACAGCTCTTTAAAAAATGCCGTGAAGCGGGCGTGGAGTTTTTGCCTAACCATTTTGTGATGAACCTCATCGAGTCCAAAGGACGCATGTGCGGGGTGAGCGTGCTACGCAAAAGCGACTCCCAAGTGTTAGCCTTTGCGGCAAAAGCGGTGGTGCTTGCAAGCGGGGGATTTGCAGGGATTTACAACGGACACACGACCAACCCCCTTGATACCAACGGCGACATGCTTGCTGCAGCGTTGCGGGCAAAACTGTGGGTAAAAGACCTAGAGTTGGTGCAGTTTCACCCGACAGGACTGGCAAAAAACGGCGCGCTCTTAAGTGAAGCGGCGCGTGGCGAGGGCGGGTATTTGGTTAACAGCAAAGGGGAGCGGTTTATAGACGAACTCTCCACGCGCGACAAAATCACCCGCGCTATCATGCGCCAAATGGAATCAGGCGAAAAAGTCTTTTTGGACGTGCGCCACCTTGGCAGTGCGAAGATTGAAACCAAACTGCCCTCGTTAAAGCAAACCTGTTGGAGCTCTTTAAACATCGACGTGGCGTGTGAGCTCATTCCCATCACGCCTGTGGCCCATTATTGCATGGGGGGGATTGAAGTGGACGTAAACGCGCAAACGACCATCAAAGGGTTGTTTGCCTGTGGTGAAGTGGCGTGTGGCGGTGCCCATGGGGCGAACCGTCTTGGGGGAAATTCGCTCATCGAAGGCGCCGTGTTTGGGGAGATAGCGGGCTTTAATGCGGCGCACTTTGCCATCAAAAACATCTTTTTGCCCATTGACTATGAGTCGGTGGCCAAAGAGATGCGGCGCGTGGAGTACATTTACGGGGGCGAGAACCTTTACAACGTCAATGCCTTGCGCAAACAGTTGGGTAAAACCATGTTTGAAAAAGTAGGTATTTACCGCGACGAAGCCTCTTTGGTGGATGCGTTTGAGTACATCAAGTACTTGCGAAAACTTACCGCGAGCTTGCACTGCATCACCAAATCTAAAGACAACAACGTCGAAATCGTGGCTATTTTGGAGCTTGCTAACGCCTTGCAAGTGGCCGAAGCTGTGGTCTTTAGCGCCCTTAGTCGCAAAGATAGCATTGGGGCGCATGAGCGCACGGACGCCAAAGGCCTCTTTGCCTCGCCCGCCCACACGGTGGTGACCACGCTCAAAGGAGGGTTTTTAAAGATTGAACGGGAACGCACGGGTACATTTTGGCGGATGAAACGCTGGTTAATGCGGCATTTTATAAATTAAGACGTTTTACAAAACGTTTGTAAAAAAAGGATAGGTAATGGCCAAAGTCATGTTGCGTGAGAGTGAAGGAAAATTGTTTTTTTATGTCGCTAAAAAAGACATGGAAGAGGTGGTCGAGTCCGTAGAATTTGACTCGGATGAAAAGTGGGGTGGTGAGATACGCCTTTCTAACGGACAGTTGTGGCACATCGAACCCGCCCCTAAGGTGCTACCCAATGAGGTAGTTGCAAGAAAATTAGCAGACGACTAATGTATAAGGAGTAAAAAATGGCTGCAATGATTACGGAGGAG
>NZ_JAFHKK010000038.1 GCF_016937535.1 Sulfurospirillum tamanense
AGTCTGCTCCGTCACTTCTTCAATCAAATTTGCTTTTTGGGCAATGAGTGTTGTGTGTTCATTGAGCGCGTTGACTTGCTGGGCTGTCTCCTCGGCGTGCTTGACAACCTCTTGGAGTTTGTAGGTGGATGCTTGCGTAGCCTTGCCCCCTTGCACAGATGCTTCGTAACTTTGAACGGCATTACTTTGAGATTTTTTTGCCAAAATAGCGACCGTTTCTACATCATGCTGTAAAGTGCCAATCTCCTCAACAGAAACTTTTATAATCTGCTTTTGGGTTTGCGCTAGACCCAAAGCCACGCTAGAAACCCCCGCAACTTCTTGAGCTTTGTGTGCCAAAGCCGCCGACGTACTAAACAAATAAGCAATAATCTCTTTAAGCTGCACATGAAGTTCTCCAATAGCGTGCAAAATACTGCCTCGCAAAGCCTTAGGCACCTCTACACGCAAATCTCCCGATGCAAGGGTTCCTACAATGCCCGCTACCGCATGGGGTTCGCCACCCAAAGAGCGTTTGAGGGCACGCGAAATAAAGTACGTCACCACAATTCCCAACACAAATGCAATCAACAAAAGCACAACCATTACGCCCGTAAAGCCACCTGCCACAGCCCTTGCTTTTTGGGTTTCGGCTTGGTTTTTTACCTCTTGTGTATCAATAAACTCATTAACAACACCCAACCACTCCACAAATGCAGGAGCCGCTTGCCCCAAAAGCAGTGCCTTGGCTGCCTCCTCTTCTCCTTCTGCCTTAAGGGCAACAATACGCGCCATCAAGGGCAGTGTTTTTCGCTCTACTTCTTTTATGCGCCCTAGCAATACCTGCTCCTTCTCCTCAACCGCTGGCGTGTTGGCAAAAAGTGCGTCTAAAGCCTTTGCTGATTCGGCATAAAAAGACTCTAGCTTTTTTATTTCCGACATCACCTCGCCCGCCTCACCTTGTTTTAATAACACAACATCACGCAACGCAATAGCCCTATCGTGTACAGAGCCTCGAAAATTAATGGCATAGCGTTGTTTAAGCGCGTTGACATCTGTGATTTGCGTAAGCGATTGGTCAATTACCCGTACCTCTTTAATGCCCATAACCGTTATGATAAGCATAATGCCAATAATCAATCCAAAGCCTAAAAAAATCCGTTTTGCGACGCTAAGTTGCATGAAATCTCCAATTTATTTTATTTGATAAATTTTATCGTTTAATAGTTTATCTTATCTTTAAACTGAAGTATTATCGCACTTTTTTGTTACAATAGTGTTGTATTCTTACATGTAAAGGAAAAAACATGATTATATACATCCACGGCTTTGGTGGCAGTGGTAAAGGCACCAAAGCTTCTCTTTTTAAAACCGCCTTTCAAAACCACGGCATCCTAACACCCTCTTTGCCTACTCACCCTGATTTAGCTCTTTCCACTCTCGAAGAACTCATTGCCGTATTGTTGCATTATGAAAAAGTCTCGCTCATCGGCTCTTCCTTGGGTGGCTTTTATGCCCAAGTGCTCTCAGCAAAATTTAATCTCAAAGCAGTGCTCATCAACCCTGCCACCGAGCCTTACATCACCCTTAAACGCGCCCTTGGAAATGCGCCGCATTTTTATGACAACAGCACGTTTTTGTGGCAAGAAACACACCTTGAAGCCCTAAAGAAAAAAGAAGGAGCGTTTAATCCTGAAAACTTTTTAGTGCTTTTGCAAAAAGGGGATGAAGTGCTAGATTACACAAAGGCCCTAGAAAAATACGACGGAGCGGCCTTTGTGGTAGAAGAGGGTGGAAGCCATAGCTTCGAGGGAATTCAGAAGCATTTTGAAAAAATTGAGGCATTTTTTTCCCATTAGAGCTCAGCCAAAAAGGCCGAGCCTCTTTAGGACTTAAATTTCCCTAGTTCGTTGTTAAGATTTTCGGTCATTCCGTGAAGATGCTCAGAAGCCTGTGAAACGTTGTCAATACTACTCACGTTACTCACAGAAATCTCATTGACTTTTTCGATTTCTTTGACCATTTCTTGTATCTGCGTTGCCGTTTGAATAAAGCTTTTGACAGTCTCTCCTGTATCTTTAATGGTTTTTTCAACGGTTGCATCGATGCTTGTCACGCCGTGCTGGAGCTGCCCCGTGATGTCAACTAGTCCATTTACTTCTTTGGCATTTTGGGCAATCTCGCCATTGGCATCACTGATGGATTGCACGACAATGTTGATGGTCGCATCAATCTCCACCAAGCTTTTTTGCGTACGCTCGGCGAGTTTTCGCACCTCATCGGCCACCACTGCAAACCCGCGTCCGTGCTCACCCGCGCGTGCCGCCTCGATGGCTGCGTTAAGCGCCAAAAGATTGGTTTGGTCAGCAATATCACGGATGATATTAAGCACGTCTTTGACTTCATTGGCGTTATGGCTCACTGTATCAAGACGTTCAGCCAAGGCTTGTTCTTTGGTGGCTGTAGCTTGCATGGCTTCTTCTAGGTGCTGGGCTTGGGTTTTAACCGTGTTAATGTCAAGTTGTGTTTTGGTTAACACCTCCTGAGAGTGGGTTGCTTTTTCCACTGAAGATTCAATGACTCTAGCCAAGGCAGAACCGCTCTCTTTAGTTTTAGCAATGATTTTTGATTCTGCTTCTACATTGCGCACCACCTCAGTAGCCGTACGAGAAAGTTCCTCTGAAATAGAGGCATTTTCGCTACTGATAGCCTTAGAATTTTTTACAATGTCATGGAGCTTTTCGATGAATTTGTTAATGTTCACCGACACTTGACCGAACTCATCATGCCCCTTAATCTCCAAACGTTGGCGCAAGTCACCCTCGGCACTGGAGAGGTCTTCAACAACTCTATTGAGTTCATCTAACGGACGTAGCAAAGCCCTAATAATGAGGACCACCAACACCACAACCACAATAAGCATACCAAGCCCCACCAACATCAACTGGCGCACTTGGCTGTTCAAAAAAACATAAGCCGTGACTTTATCAAAAGTAATAGCAGGTCGCCAGCCTGTTTCATTGGAGACCTTGTAGGTGTAAATTTTTTCAGAACCTTTATACATGTACTCTATAACGCCTTCATTGCTGGCGCCAATTTGCCGAGCCAAATCCGGTGCCACTTCTGCTAAATCTTTTCCAATAAGCTCAAGCTCAGGATGTGAAATAATCAACCCTTTGGTGTCTTGAATCATCGTATAGCCACCTTCAAATTTGATGTTTTCCAATTCCTTAAACAGCATTTTAAGGTCGATAGACGTTGACACAGCACCTAAAAACTTCCCATCTTTGACAATCGGGGCAGCCACGGCAACAATGTGGCTTTTTGTACTGGCGCTAATGTACGCATCGGTTGCGACTTCTTTCATGGCACTTTTTGCAAGGGTGTACCACGGGCGCACACGCGGATCAAACCCAGCCCTTGGCTGTGTGTCTGTGCCATAAATCATCTTGCCCTCCACTTCCGTACCCACAAAAGAGTCGATGCCTCCGATGGTTTGGGTAATTTCGCGCAACCTTGTCTTAAGTTCTTGTTCACTTATCTCTTCTAAATCAAAAAGTGACCGCGCACCACTGGCAATAACCGCTTTTTTTGAGGCAACCCACAAATCGATGTAGTCTGTAAGTGCATGAGAGGCCATCATAACACTCTTTTCTACTTGCAACAAACTGTTGCGCTTTGTGTCCATGTAGCCAAAGATGCCAAACACACCCAAACTTGCCACCATAAAAACGGAAATCACAAGGGTAATTTTTGTCTTAAAATTCATAACCTCTCCTTTGCAGCATTAAAATCGCTAAACACACTTTACACGCAATCATTGTACTGCAAATTAAGGATTTTTTTGGGCACTTTTAGTGTAAAATTCATTACATGTAATATAGGTCAAAAGTCCCCAAAAATAGGCATTTGATTGTAACTTTCACTATCTTTTTTTGGGCTTTACATGTAAGGCTTTAACAACACTCAATCTCCGCTTTTTCCATGGCCAATAGTCCCTCTTCATGGTCGTGATTTTCAAACAATTCTTCCAAATAAAACACGTTAGCACACACCAAATACAACACATCCTCATCAGGCGTGCGCGTGTAGTACGCGGGAGGGATTTTCTTAACAAATTTTTCCCAAAACGGGTTGGTGGCTTCTGGTTTTTCCTTTAGGAGAAAAAGTACCTCATCCACCACACAACAGGCGTTTTCAAAGCAATCAATATTTTCAAAACTTACATACCGCTCCATTATTCCCCTTTCTCCACTAGAGTTTTCAACATCTCCACAAACCCCTGGGTGGAGTACTGTTGTGTAGCAAGCCCCTGCCCTTCCACAAAGCGACGTTCCGCTTTTTCCAAAGGCCCTTCATGCACCACCACGCCGCCCGCGCACTCAATCGTACTCTCCCGTGCCACCATACGCTGGGTGTCTTTGGCAAAAGATTCTCCAAGGTAAAGTATCTGTTTGCCCTTTCGGTACGCTTTGAACCACGCAGGGTAGGCAAACCCGCCCATGGCTTCGGTCAGCCAATCCACATAATCCGCATCGGAAATCACAAAACTAGGCATTGGCAACGCGCACCCCATGGGTTTGATGATCAAAGGTGCTTGCTCGTCCCACGTCTGCGCCTCTACGTACGCGCCCTCTTCCCACACGTACAACGCATACCGCTTGGGCGAAGCACTGATGCGCGCAATGCCTTTGAGTAAAAAATGTCTACAGGAGGCAAGCGCGTCAAGCAACACAGTGTCGCGGTTGGTGTCAAAGATGACCTTTGCCCCAAGGCGCAAGAGCAATTCATGGGCAGGTTGCAAACTTTTTTCGCGCCCAAAAACGTCGATGCACATGCCCTCAATATGCCCACGTCCGCGCCGCTGTTCGATACTCATGGCCGCTTTGGAAACTTCTTGCATGAGCTTGGGTGCCATGGCTCTACCGCCATTGAGTGCCAAAATCGTCTCTTCGGTAGAAGAAGGCATTAAAGAGCCTTTGAAAATATCTGGCCCCAAATAGGCAATCATACTTCCCTCTTGTAGTGCTTGGATAATGGTTTCAGGGTTCATAGGCGCACTCCTTGTTGGGCATTTTACCTCCTACATTGCATAAAGCATTCCCTTGCAAAAATCCCCCTCCTTTCAAACTTGGAACGGCATATGCAATCCTCCTTGGCAAGAAACCACAAGGAGCTACCATGAGCTGTTCTTCTTCTCCCGCAAAAGGGCTTCCCAAAGACGTCGAAGCCTTGGTCAACAACCATCCCTGTTACAACGAAGAGGCGCACCACCACTACGCGCGCATCCACGTAGCCGTCGCTCCTGCGTGCAACATTCAGTGTAATTACTGCAACCGCAAATACGACTGCTCTAATGAAAGCCGCCCAGGGGTCACGAGCGAACGCGTAAGCCCTGAAGAAGCCATCAAAAAAGTTTTACATGTAGGCGCCGCCATCCCACAACTAAGCGTCGTAGGCATCGCAGGACCTGGAGACGCGCTAGCTAACCCCAAAGCAACCTTTGAAACCTTTGGCTATCTCAACCGCTACGCGCCTGATTTGAAACTGTGCATCTCCACCAACGGCCTTGCCCTCATCGACCACATCGACGCACTCAAAGCCCACAACGTCCACCACGTCACCGTGACTATCAACAGCGTGGATGAAAGTGGCGAGATTGGCGCAAAAATCTACCCGTGGATTTACCACGACCACAAGCGTTACCGTGGCGTTGAAGCGGCACAACTCCTCCTCAAACGCCAACTTGAAGGCATTAAAGCGTGCGCGGAAGCGGGTATCTTGGTCAAAGCCAACTCGGTGCTCATCCCCCACATCAACGACAAACACCTCGGCGAAGTGGCTAAAGTCTTGCGAGACCTTGGGGTCTTTTTGCACAACGTCATGCCGCTCATCTCCAAAAAAGAGTACGGCACCAAATTTGGCCTTGAGGGCATCCCTAGCGCTTCCTCAAAAGCGTTAATGAAAGCCCAAGAAGCGTGTGGCACGGACATGAAACTCATGAAACACTGCCGCCAATGCCGCGCAGACGCAGTAGGACTCATCAACCAAGACCGCAAAGACGAGTTTGGCAAAGAGTCCTTCAATGCCCTTTCCATCGAAGAGCTGGCCAACGCCTACGACATCACCAAACGCCAAGAAACCCACGCCAAAATCGAAACGTGGCGGCGTGCTTTGAAAGGCGCAAACGCACGCTTGGAAGCTCAAAAAATTCCCTCCTTGCTTGTGGCTGTCACCTCCGCGGGCCAAGGGCTCATCAACCAACACTTTGGCGCAGCGAACGAGTTTTTGATTTACGAAGTAGACAGCAAAGGCGTGCGCTTTTCTCACCACCGCAAGGTCGAAACCCAATACTGCCATGGGCCAAGCGCATGCGGCAACAACCCCATGGACGAGATTGCCAAAACCCTGGAAGACATCGACCTCATCGTTACGGCCAAGATTGGCCCGTGTCCCAAAGCGTCGCTGGAGCGTTACCGCATCCAAATCAGCGAAGAGTACGCCCATGAGCCTATCGAGGCCTCGCTTCTTAAAGCCGCTAAAGCCTTCGTGCCTTTTGCGGAAGAAAAGGTCGGTTAAGATGAAAGCCATCAACGATACCACCTTACGTGATGGCGAACAAGCGCCCTATGTGGCCTTTAACACCAAAGAAAAAATCGCCATCGCCATGGGACTTGATGCGTGTGGGGCGGATGAACTGGAAGTGGGCATCCCCGCCATGGGCAAGCAAGAGTGCGAAGACATCGCGACCATCGCAAGCCTTGGGCTTCGCGCGCGTGTCATGGCGTGGTGCCGTGCCCACCCCAAAGACGTGGAAGCCGCCCTTACATGTAAGCTCTCCGCCATCAACCTTTCCATCCCCGTCTCAGACATGCTCATCAGCGTCAAATACAAACGGGGTAAAGACGAACTTTTTGAAAATTTAGAACGCGCCATTGCCCTTGCCAAGCGCGAGGGGATGTTTATCAACATCGGAGGCGAAGACAGCTCCCGCGCTAGCGAAACCTTTTTGCGCGAAGTCATCGGCTTTGCCAAAGACTTAGGCGCAGACCGTTTTCGTTTTTGCGACACGGTAGGCATCCTCACTCCCACAAAAACCTACAAAATTGTCAGTTCCCTCTCGCACCTTCTGCCCATCGAAATGCACACCCACAATGACTTTGGCATGGCCACCGCCAACGCCATCGCAGGACTAGAAGCAGGCGCGGTGAGCGTGAACACCACCGTCGTTGGTCTTGGAGAGCGCGCGGGCAATGCCTCCTTTGAACAAACTCTTATGGCACTCAAACACCTTTTCAGCGAACCACGCATCGTCGAACAACAGGCACTAAAATCCCTCGTGCACACCGTGTGCGACGCCGCGCGTATGCACGTTTCGCCCAACGCACCCATCGTCGGGGATCGGATTTTTGCCCACGAATCAGGCATACATGTAAGCGGTATGCTCAAAAATGACCAAGCCTATGAGCCTTTTTCGCCCGAAGAAGTGGGTGCGACAAGGGAGTATCCCATCGGCAAACACAGCGGTTCAGCGGCACTCATGTACCACCTTGACGCCCTTGGCGTGTGTGCGCTAAAAGAGAATTGCACAGGGCTTTTACCTAAGCTTCGACGCATCATCACGCGACGCAAAGTGGTTTTAGCTCCCGAAGAATTGCGCAAGCTTTACACCAAGTACGCCCCATGTACCCCATCCGTTGGCTAACAGATTTTGCACCTCTTCACGCTTTGTGTCAGCAAGAAGGATGGCTAGGGGATGCGTATGAACGGGCTCCCCTTCAAGCCACCGCACTAGCTTTTGGTGCCTTTGATGGGTCTACATGTATCGGGGCTATCACGGGGTTTTTGCACGAAAAAAGCGCGTGGATTAGCCACTTTGTGGTAGCCCCTTCCCATCGAGGCAAAGGCCTTGGGCGCAAGCTTTTTGAGCACCTTTTGGGGATTTTGGAAAACGAATCAGACTCCCTTTACTTGCATGCAGAGCCTAAAATGGAGGCGTTTTATGCCTCTTTTGGTTTTTACTCCTCCCACAGCGTTACCCGTTACTTTCGCGCTTCCAACACCCCAACTTTTTTCTTTCAACCCGGCCAAGATTTCAAACCCGCCACCCTTTCTTTGAAATTGCGCATGCACGACGCCAACGCTTTTGGTGAGCGGCGAAACCTCTTTTTAGAACACACCCTAAGCCATCCCAGTAGCCTCATTTTCTCCACTCCTTCGGGCTACTTGCATTCGCGGATGATGGAGGGCGAGTACCTGTTTTTGGGCCCGTGGGTGATGGAAAAAAAAGAAGACGCGGAAGATTTTCTCAAAGCCTTACTCTTCTTTCGCGGAGCCAAGCCCATCTTCGCGGACGCGCCCGCCCTACCCCACATCGCTTCACTATACGAGCGTTACGGATTTGTCGCCAAAGGCACCACGGTACACATGCAAAAAGGTGACCCGCTACCTTTGGCCCACAAACGCATTTATGCCTACGGGAGCACAGGAGTGTGTGGATGAGCGAGCTTGGAGAAGTCATCATTTGCGAATGCAGTGGCAAGAGCGTCGATGAGGCTATCGCCTTTTTTCAAGAAACCAGTCTGCCTTACTTTAAGGCACGCAAAACATTTACCCAAACCAAAAAAACCTGCTGCAACAAGCCTCTCACGCGGCTATTTGACATGGTCTATTTTGGGAAAATCGACAAAAGAGAGATTGTGGAGATGATTGGAAGGCAGTAAGCGTTTTTCAAAGGCCCTGTCTCGACAAATTGTCTCGCGCGGGCCTTTGAAAAATGTCTTTACATGTAAGGCAATAAAGGTAACCCATGAACCCCATAGCCATCGCCAAAGATATCTATTTTATTGGTGTCTTTGACCCCGATATTCGCACCTTTGACATCATCATGAAAGCCGCCAATGGCTCTTCGTACAACGCCTATCTCATCAAAACTTCGCAAGGCGTCATCGTCGTTGACACGGTGAAAAAAGAGTTCCAAGAGGCCTTTTTTGCCAACCTTGAAGCCCTCTGTTCGTACGAGGAGATTCGCTACGTCATTGTTCACCACATCGAACCTGACCACTCAGGCGCATTGCCTGAACTCATCACCCGCGCACCCCAAGCAAAAGTGCTCATCGCGCCCCAAGCGAGCATGATGTTAGGTGCGCTGACCCACAAAGAACACATGGTGTTTGAAACGGTCTGGACCAACAAAACCTTACGTTTGGGCGAAAAAACCTTGACTTTTTTATCCACGCCTTACTTACACTGGCCCGAAACCCTGAGCACCTACGTGAGCGAAGATAAACTGCTTTTTAGTGGCGATGTGTTTGGGGCCCATTACTGCGACCCGCGCTTGTTTGATGACAAGGTGGGGGATTTTTCCTACGCGTATGCCTATTATTATGACCACATTATGCGCCCGTTTAAACGCTACGTTGCCAGTGCGTTGGCGTTGTATGACCGCTTTGAGATTGCTTGCATCGCGCCGCTTCATGGGCCAATCTTGCGCCACAATCCGCGCCACTACATAGACCAATACCGCGCATGGAGCGCGCCGCTTCATGCACCCCACAAAACCCTCACCATCTTTTACCTCACGAGCTACAAAAACACTTACGAGATGGCGCAAGCCATCATGCGAGGGAGCGAACAAACTGAGGGACTCATCACGCGCATTTACGATTTGGCCGCTTTAGAAGAAGCCAATATGCTTGCTCTTTTAGACCAAAGTGACGGTTTTTTAATCGGCACTCCCACCATCAACGGCGACGCGCCCAAACCTGTGTGGGACTTGCTTTCGTGCTTGATGTTTTTAGGCAAAGAAGGCAAATGCGCCGGGACTTTTGGCTCTTACGGGTGGAGCGGCGAGGCTATTGAGCATGTATTGGCGCGCCTTAAACACCTCAAACTGCGTGTCCCGCCCTTAGAACACCCCAAGGTCAAGCTCATCCCCACCAAAGCAGACTTGGAAATGTGTGAGGCCTATGGCAAAGAGTTTGGGGAAGTGGTGATGGGAAAAATGATTGAGATGACGCTAGAGGACTAACTCCCCATCTTGCGCTTTGCCATTTCCAGTTGGAGTTGAAGCTTATAAGCATTCACTTGCGTGTCAAACGTACTGGTGTTGAGCACAATGTCTTCTGTACTTAGCCCAAGGAAACCTGCCATTTGTAAAAATTCGGGCGAAGAGAGCGAGGAAGCTGTTTCGTTGGTTACAAGCTTGGTCAACCAGCTCGAATCCCCCTCGTTAACACTGTGCGAATCGTACTGCAATAAAAAATCCAAAAAACTCCCCTCGTCTTTTTTGATGGAGGTGTACATGGCGTACTGCGCCCCCGCGTAAGGGTCGATTTCAAAAAGACGTGAACTCATGGCCTCTCCTTTGGGTAAAAACGTACTAAAGAAAAGCAAGAATCGTGCCTGTTATCGTTTTGCAACCTTATTTACCAACGGATTGCCAAGTCCCGTTATACTGTCATTTCAATCTCACACCAAAAGGAGACATTATGGCAAAGAAAATTTTGTTTATCGTTGGCGATTATGTCGAGGATTACGAAGTAATGGTTCCCTTTCAAGCCCTTGGGGCAGTCGGACACTCGGTTGTTGCGGTGTGCCCTGATAAAAAAGCAGGGGATTTTATCCGCACGGCCATCCATGATTTTGAAGGTGACCAAACCTACAGCGAAAAACCTGGGCACAACTTTACACTCAATGGCACTTTTGCAGACATCGTGCCTGAAAGTTTTGATGCCCTCGTCATCCCTGGTGGTCGCGCGCCCGAATACTTGCGCCTCAACGAAGAGGTGCTAAGCATCGTGCGCTATTTTTCCTCCGCCAACAAGCCTATCGCCGCTATTTGCCACGGAGCACAACTCCTTGCTGCAGCAGATGTGCTCAAAGGCAAAAGTTGCTCTGCTTACCCCGCATGCGCCCCTGAAGTCACCAAGGCAGGCGGCACCTACAAAGCTCTCGAAGTCACCCAAGCTACGGTAGATGGCAACCTCGTCACTGCGCCCGCGTGGCCAGCCCACCCCGAATGGATTGCCAAATTTTTAGACGTTCTTGGCACCAAAATCACCCACTAACCCCGCACGTTACATGTAAGGAAAAACCCTTACATGTAACGCTTATATCTTCAACAATTTCAACCGCAACGCATTTAATACCACGGTCACTGAACTCACACTCATGGCCATCCCTGCGTACATGGGCGTGAGTAACCAGCCTGTCCACGGGTAAAAAAGTCCCGCGGCAAGGGGAATGCCAAGGATGTTGTAGATAAACGCCCAAAAGAGGTTTTGTTTGATGACACGCATGGTTTGACGCGAAAGCACTAAAGCACCTTTGACCATGCGCAAGTCATTGCCCACTAGGACGATGTCTCCCGCATCTTTAGCGATGTCTGAACCCGAATTTAGCGCGATACCAATGTCCGCTTGCTTTAAAGAGGGCGAATCATTAATCCCATCTCCCACAAACAGCACCTTGGCTTCCTTTTGAAACGCTTCAATTTGCGCGTGCTTTTGGTGAGGCAATACTTCGGCATACACAAGGTCAATGCCCAGCTTTTCTGCCACACTTTTAGCCGTTGCTTCGTGGTCACCTGTGAGCATCACGGGCGTGATACCTTGGTGTTTTAGGTACGCGATGACTTCTTTAGCTTCTTCTTTAAGGGTGTCTTCTAACACAAAACACCCCACTTCCACGCCATTCACCGCCGCAACAATCGCTCCTTTGGCGCCTCGTTGCGCCTCTTGCATGAGCATTTTTGTGGCCTTGGAAACTTCCACACCCAAAGATTCCAAAAAAGCTTCTGACCCCACCGCCACCGCGTGGCCTCCCGCTTTGCCTTGCACGCCAAGACCTGCAAGCACTTCAAAAGCGTCCACTTCATGGGAGAGAGTGACACCCAGGCGTTGCACGTGCGCCACAACGGCTTTAGAGATAGGATGTTCGCTTCTGGCTTCCACACACCCAATCAACCCCAACAGTGCGTCGTCGTTGACGCTACTGTGACTCACGGCAATTTCACCTTTGGTAAGGGTGCCTGTTTTGTCAAATACGGCGTATTTGACCGACTTTAAAATCTCAAGTACTTCGGGATTTTTGATGAGAATGCCGTGTTTTGCCCCTTTTCCTACCGCTGAAACGATAGCGATGGGCGTAGCAAGTCCCAACGCGCACGGGCACGAGATGATAAGCACCGACACGCTCGCCAAAAAAGCAAATAGCACGTTGCCCGTAAAAAACCACCATCCTAGCAAGGTCACAAGAGAGATGAGCATCACCGTGGGTACAAAAATGTTTGACACTTTATCCGCAAAGCGTCCGATGGGCATCTTTTGGTTTTGCGCTTCGCTAAGTAGCGACACGATGCTAGCAAGCATGGTCGCATGGGCGGGTTTGCCCACGCGCACCTTGATGTAGCCCGCTTTACTAATGGTTCCTGCCACCACGTCCTCACCCTCTTTTTTGTGCACTGGCAACGACTCGCCCGTAAGCATGGAGGTGTCTATCTCCGCACTTCCTTCGATGATTTTCCCATCGCACGGGATGGCTTCGCCTGATTTGACGATGACCACATCTCCTACGCGCAAGGCTTCTACGCCCACCATGGATTCTGTGGCATCCTCTCCCAAAACACGAGCCTGTTTAGGAGAAAGGTCCATGAGGTGCTTAAGCGTGTTGGTCGCCTTGGCCTTGGAGCGCTCTTCCAAATACTTACCAAGCAGCACAAAGGCGATGATCATCACCGCGCCATCAAAGTAAACAAACCGCATGGATTCAGGAAAAGCATCCCCAAAAAGCATCACACTCACCGAGTAAAAATAAGCCGCACTCGTACCTAAAGCAATGAGCACATTCATATCATAACTACCGTTTTTTAACGCTCCATACGCATGGGTATAAAACCGCGCACCCGCATAAAACTGTGCGATGGAAGCCAACACCCACACCGTCCAGACATTGTGCGCACCAAAGGGCATAAATTTTTCTAGCCCCATTACCCCAGCACTCAAGGCCATAGCAAGCCATAGGGTGTATTTGAGCGTAGTGAGTTCTTTGACTTTTTGGGCTTCAAGAGCAGCGGTGTCTTTCATAACACCATAGCCTAGTTTTTTGATTTTATTGATGATTTGCTCGCTGCTTACCTTGTCTGTGTCATAAACAAACTCGCCCTCCGAAGAAGCAAAACTCACTTGTACGTTTTCCACACCAGGAAGTTTTTTGGTCACTTTTTCCACTGCATTGGAACAGTTGACGCACGTCATGCCGGAGATGTTTACATGTAAGGTTTTCGTTGCCATTGGTATTCCTTTTTGCCTTGCAGCAAGGCTAAACAGTCTTAAATACACCGCCCATAAGGGTTTCTATAAAAGGATGCCTTAAGCGGTAAAAATACATCTGCCCCTCCTTGGTGTACGTCACAATCTTAGCAAGACGCAGGATTTTGAGCTGGTGGGAGGTGTTGGAGGGCGAAAGGCCAAGCATGTTGGCAATTTCCCCCACACACATCTCGTAGCGCGTGAGGGCAAGGACGATTTTTAAGCGCGTGGGGTCACTAAGGGCTTGAAAAAACATGGCTGATTCGCTCACCTCTTCTTCGCTAGGAAGCTCGGCTAAAATCTCTTCTAGCACACTTCCGTTTTCACAACACGAACGAATGAGTTTAGGCACCCGTAACCTCGGCGATGACATCAAACCCCAAAGAGGACATTTCGGCCTTAAAGGCCGCCTCTGCGGCTTCATCTGCCAACTCCACACTGACTTCACGAGGCGTCTTAGACAAGTCTACCTCGATATCCCCAAAATCATCCTCTAAAGAAACCAAAATCGTATTGGCACAATTTTGGCAGTTGATGTTGTTCGCCTGAAACCGTTTTAACATAAAAACTCCTCTATGTGAAGATATATTCATATTTGAGATATTACCCCTCATTGCGTAAAAAAAGGCTTAATTTCAAATGTTTCTTACCCAAGACCCGTTATAATTCAAACAAAAAAACAAAAGGAAACTCCCCCATGGGAAGAGCATTTGAATACCGACGAGCATCCAAGGAAAAGCGCTGGGACAAAATGTCTAAAGTCTTTCCAAAACTCTCCAAAGCCATCACCGTAGCCGCCAAAGAAGGGGGCCAAGACCCCGATATGAACCCCAAACTTCGCACCGCTATTTTGGCCGCTAAAGCGGAAAATATGCCCAAAGACAACATCGACGCGGCCATCAAGCGCGCGCTAGGCAAAGATGCAGAAGAAATCAAAGAGGTTAATTACGAAGGCAAGGCACCCCATGGTGCGCTTGTATTTGTAGAATGCGCCACAGACAACCCCACGCGCACAGTCGCAAACGTCAAAGCCCACTTCAACAAATGCCACGGGCAAATGCTCCAAAACGGTTCACTTGAATTTATGTTTTCCCGTAAAGCCGTGTTTGAATTTGACACCCCTGCCCTAGACCCAGAAGAGCTCGAACTTGCCCTCATTGATGGCGGGCTTGAAGAGCTTGAAGAGCACGAAGGAACAATGTACGCTTACGGCGACTACACCAGCTTTGGCTCCCTCTCAAACGCCCTAGAAGCCTTGGGGATTGAAGTAAAAAAAGCAAGCCTACAACGCATTCCCAACACGCCAGTGAGCTTCGATGAAAACCAAATGATCGAAATTGAAAAACTCATCGATCGGCTAGAAGATGATGAGGATGTGCAAGCGGTCTACACCAATATTGCCTAACAAAGTGTGTTATACTTCACTCTCAAATTTTTACATGTAAGGACTGTTCATGAAAGAACTCAAAGAATACACCTATTCCGCTGACGAACTAGCAAAGTTCCAATACGCTACGATTCAAACCAACAAAGGGGCCATGCAAGTCAAACTTTACCCCGAAGAGACCCCTACTACGGTTGCCAACTTTGCAACGCTTGCCAATGACGGTTTTTACGATGGGCTCACTTTTCACCGCGTTATCCCAAACTTTGTCATCCAAGGCGGATGCCCAAGTGGTACAGGTACAGGCGGACCAGGCTGGGCTATTAAATGCGAATGCAACAAAAACACCCACAAACATCAACGTGGCACCCTTTCTATGGCGCACGCGGGCGAAAACACAGGAGGAAGCCAGTTTTTTGTCTGCCACGCTCCACAAGCACATTTAGATGGAATGCATACGGTTTTTGGTGACGTCATCAACGAAGAAGGCCTCAAAGTGCTCGATAGCATCCGTCAAGGCGACGTGATGGAAAAAGTCACCATTTCCGAAACGCTCTAACCCCAACGCCTTTACGCAATCTTCGTAAAGGCTCCCACCACTTTTCCAAGCACCCGCACCTGTTTTGCTTCAATCCGCTCTGGCACATACATTCCATTATCCGAAACAAGTTCCAAAGATCCGTCTGCCTTTAGCTGAAGACGCTTAATAAACAAGCCCCCTGGCGTAGCAAGCACAAAAATACCCCCACGGTGAATCTGCACTTGCGTGCGGTCCACAAGCACAACATTGCCCTCGTGCAACGTAGGTTCCATGGAATCACCAAGGACATTAATCGCTTCAATCTCTTCTGTTTTGCAACGCACCCCAATCCGCTCTAAAATCGCTTCGTCTACATGTAAATACGCTTCTGCTACGTCATAATTTTCAGCTCCTCCGCCAGCGGAAGCATAAATGTCATGAAAGTACCGAATTCTTGCAAACCGCTCGGTCTCTTGCGTAAGACTCTCCACTATTTGATTGTAAAAAAGCCAATTGATAGATATCTTGCGTCTGGCACAAAAATCAAGCAGTTCTTGGTAGGGGATTTTATTGCGGTTTTTCATGGTCGCAAGGGTGACATGGTTGATATTGAGCGCTTCAGCCACATCCTTGTCAAAGACTTTTCTGTTGCCAACATCTTGAGACAAAACATCTTTCAATCGAAGCAGTATATCTTTAAAATCGGGCATGAAAATCCTTTTTATTTCATTTTGAAATATAATTGTAGCATAAGATTCTTTTTTTATACAATATGCAATCAATAAAAGGAGAAAAGATGGCTCACATCACACGCACAATTAGTAAAATAGAGGATTTTTGGTTAAAAATAGAAGAGGCTTTTGAAACATTAGGGGAGAAACTATTTTAAAAAGCATAAAAAATGGAAATACTAAAAACAATTCAATAAAAAGTAAAAGTAAATTATGAAGAAGTTTGAAAAGCAAC